>JBJOMQ010000022.1:0-19568 GCA_046052275.1 Actinomycetota bacterium
CCTGGCGATCTACTCGGTGCTGCTCAACGGTGGCCCCGGCGGCGGCAACGCCCGGTTCGTCGACCTGTTCACGCTGTCGCTGGTGCTCGTCATCGTCGGCCTGCTCGCTGCAGCGCTGTCCGTGGTGGCCACCGTGCTCACCAGCCGGGCACCGGGCATGAATCTCCGTCGGGTGCCGTACTTCGCGTGGTCGGCGCTCGTGTCGGGGCTGATGCTGGTCGTGGCGCTGCCCGTGCTCGGCGGCCAGCTCGTCGTGCTGTACCTCGCCCACAAGTACCCGTCGCTCAGCGAGCTCAGCGGCAACCGCTCGATCTCCGACTGGGCAGCGTTCGGCTTCACGCAGCCGGCCACCCTGCTCTTTGCGATCCCGGTACTCGGCCTGCTGCTCGACGTCGTCGCCACGGCAGTGCGCCGCCGTCCCACCCAGCGCGGCGCTGCGCTCGCGGCAGTGGCGCTCGCCGGCACTGCGGTGCTCGCGCCGATGCTGCAGTGGCCGGTGGTGATCCGTGAAGGCGTCGCCGACCTCGGCGCAGGCCAGGTGATCAACGACCTGCTGCCCTTCGGCCTCGTGCACGGCCTTCCGCTGCTCGGCGTGCTTGGCGTCGTCGCCGCTGCAGCCCGCTCGCTGCGCACCAAGCCGACGCTCAGCGCACCGCTCGTTGCCGGACTTCTCGGCGGACTCCTCGTGCTGCTCGCCGCCGCTGCGAGCGCAGCGAACCACATCGGCGATCTCGGCCTCGTCGGCACTGCCTTCGAGGAGGGCGCGCTGCTGGCGGTGGTCTACGGCGGTGCTGTCAGCGCGATGGGTGCCATCGCCTACTGGGGTCCCAAGTGGTGGGGTCGCACGATGCCGCCGGTGGTGTCGGGCCTTCTCGTCGCGCTCGCCGGCATCGGCGGCGCACTGGCGAGCCTTCCGATGCTCGTCGCCGGCCTGCTCGACCAGCCCGGTGCCGTGTTCCCCACGGTCGAGGTCGGTGCCGACGCCGTCGTGTACTTCCCTGACGCCGAAGGCCCTGTGGCGCTGCTCAATGGCCTGAGCCTGCTCGGCCACCTGGCGGTGCTGGTCGCCGCCGTGGGCTTCGCAGCGGTGGCCGTGCGGTCGTCGCGGTCGGGCAAGGCAGCCGGCGATGATCCGTGGGACGGCCAGACACTCGAGTGGGCGACCACGTCGCCGGCACCCGCCGACAATTTCGCCGAGGTGCATGTCGTGCGCTCAGCCGAGCCGCTGCTCGATCTCAAGACCAGGAGTGACGCCTGATGCACGCACTTCCCCCGGCCCCTGCCCCGACGCCGCGGCGCCAGGTTCTCGTCGGCACGGCCCTGGCATGCGCCGCCGGCACCGCACTGATGGGCGGACTGCTCGCCCTCTGGATGCGCTTCCGCGAGATCTACATCAACGGGCCCGAGAACCGCTGGCTGCCAGAGGGCATCGTCATACCCGAGGTTCCCTCGAACGTGATGCTCATTGCGATGCTGCCTCTCTGCGTCTTCGCTCAGTGGGCGGTCTACTCGGCCAAGCGCCACGACCGGTCGCATACCGGCGTCGCAATCGGACTCGTGGCGCTCCTCGGCGTGGCGTTCATCAATGCCCAGGCATTCATCTGGGCGACGATGGGCCTTCCGATCGCCGGGGGCGACTACAGCGTGCTGTTCTATGCCGTCACCGGCGTGATGACCGTGATGGCGGTCATCGGCGTCGTCTTCAGCGTGGTCGTTGCGTTTCGCTATCTCGGCGGCCGGTCAGCAGACCTCGAGCTGGTGTCGGCCCACGCTCTCTACTGGTACAGCTTCAGCGTCGTGTACTCGATGCTGTGGTTCGTCGTCTACGTGACCAAGTGACGAGGAAGTGACGGGCATCAGATGATCACGACGGGTTCGAGACTCTTCTTCGGCGCCACGGTGCTGTCGGTCGTGGCGGCCGTGGTGTTCGCCGTCACCACTGGCGGACCGACGGGCTTCATGGGCACGGTGGGGCTGGTCACGCTTGCCGTGGTCTTCGCCTTCCTGGCCGGTGTCAACCAGTACTGCCGCGACAGCAGCGTGCCCGCTTCGCAGGCGGGTGTCGAGCACAACACCGCCGTCTCGCGGCAGCCGGTCGGTCGCAGCATGTGGCCGCTCGTCTCGGCGCTCGGAATTGCCGGCCTGGTCGTTGGCGTGGTGAGCCACCCCGCGGTGTTCAAGGTGTCGTTCGTCGTCCTCCTGGCCGGATTCGCGGAGTGGCTCGTGCAGGCCTGGAGCGAGCGGGCGAGCGCCGACAACGCGTACAACCGCCAGGTTCGCGCTCGGCTGCTGCACCCTCTTGAGTTTCCCGTGCTTGCCACGGTGGGCCTCGGTGCCGTCATCTATGCGTTCTCGCGGATCATGCTCACGGCCAGCAAGTCGGCGGGGCTGTGGATCTTCATGGTGTTCGGGGCAGTCGTGATGGCGGGCGCATTCGTGCTCGCCGGCAAGCGCTCGGCGACGCGCAAGGTGGTGGCCACGGTCTGCACGCTCAGCGCTGTTGCGCTCATGGGTGTCGGCATCGCCTCGGCGATCGGCGGCCAGCGCAGCATCAAGGTCCACCCCGAGCTGTCTCGTGGAGTGTGCCTCGAGGAGGTTGGTGAGGAAGAGATGCACCATGCCGACGAGAACGCCAACCGCAATGTGTCGGCCCAGGCGTCGGTTGCCGCGAACGTCGAACTGCAGGAGAACGGCACGCTCATCGCGTGGGTGAACGGCTTCAACGGCGAGGGCGACCAGCAGCACTCGCAGTCGACGCTGCAGATTCCGCGCAGCACCCGCGTGGGGGTGCTGTTCCACAACAACCTCGAGGGCGAGTACCGACTCACCGCCCGCCTCGGCACCTTCGGCGAAGACCCAGAGATCGTCGAGTGCACAGCCCGGCTCGAGGCGGGCCGCACGGCATACCTGTCGCTGCTGGCCCCGAAGACAAACGCCGCGAGCAGCACCGAGCTGGTCCTGTTCGTGCCCAATATGCCCGAGCAGAAGATCACGCTGGTGGTTCCCTGATGGCAATGCATCCCCCGACGGAGCGGAGTGAGAGTTCCATGACTACCCTTCACGGCATGCGCCGTCGAGTTGCTGCCGCACTCACCGTGCTCGCTGCAGGCGTGCTCGCCGGCTGCGCAAAGGACGCCCCGCAAGACCTGTTCCGGCCTGCTGGTCCGAATGCCCGCGAGATCGACGAGGGCCTCGCCGGGCAGCGGTACATCTTCTACATGGCCGGCGTGGTGGCCCTCATCGTGCTGGTCGCCGTGGCGTACATCGTGGTGCGATACCGCGACCGCGGCCAGGACATTCCCGAGCAGACACACGGCAACCCGAAGCTCGAGATCGCCCTCACCATCATTCCCGCAGTCATTCTCGCCACCATCGCGGTGCCGACGGTGAAGAAGGTGTTCGATCTCGCCGACACGTCGGACGCGGCGTGCGTGGTGAACGTCACCGGCCAGCAGTGGTGGTGGGAGTACGACTATCCGGCGCAGAACTGCGGCGGCATCGAGATTCCCGAGCCGATCGTCACCAGCGGCGAGATGGTGCTGCCCGTCGGCACGCCGGTGGTGCTGCGCATCACCAGCCGCGATGTCATCCACTCGTTCTGGATCCCGCGCCTCAATGGCAAGCGCGATGCGGTGCCGGGACGCCTGCACACGCTTCGCATGGAAGCTGACGCACCCGGCATCTACATCGGTCAGTGCACCGAGTTCTGCGGACTCAGCCATGCGCGCATGCGTCAGGCTGTTGCGGCGCTCTCGCCCACCGACTTCCAGACGTGGGTCGACAACCAGCTCAAACCGTATTCGGCACCGATGGGCAACGAGGTGGCGGTCGAGGGCGAGGCCACCTACATCGCCCAGTGCGCCCGCTGCCACCAGGTGAACGGACTCGTCGATCCTGATGGCAACCCCGTGCTGGCGAACCCCGACCAGTACGTCGTGTCGGGCGTGGCGCCCAACCTCACCCACCTGATGACCCGCACCGGGTTCGCCGGGTACACGTTCGACCTCATCACCGAGGAGTGCCGCGACCGCCTCTGGAACGCGACACCCGACGAGTTCGGCGCCCTCTACCTGCAGGGTGTGTGGATGGACTCGCCAGCCGACGCAACGGTGCCGGTGTGCTTCGACGAGGCGGCACTTCGCGAGTGGCTGCGCAATGCGCCCGGGATGAAGCCGATGTTCGTCAACCCGGCGAACCTGGCGTCCACCGGTGGCCTGTACCGCGGCATGCCGGCGCTCGGCCTCAACGAAGACCAGATCGACACGCTCATCGCCTATCTGCTCGAGCGGAAGTAAGGGAGCACCCGGATGGCCATCATCGAACGTCCTGACGCGACACCCGCCACGGTGTCGACGGTCCCCGCCGTGCCGGCGGTGGTCACGCCGTCGAATGCGCTCGGCGTGTTCAAGCGCCCCGTGCAGACCACGGGCTGGAAGTCGTGGCTCTTCACGGTCGACCACAAGAAGCTCGGCATCATGTACGGCGTCGTGGCGATGTTCTTCTTCCTCGTCGGCGGCCTCGAGGCGCTCCTCATCCGGCTCCAGCTGGCAGCGCCCGACAACACGGTGCTCGATGCCGGCCTTTACAACGAGATGTTCACGATGCACGCCACCACCATGGTGTTCCTGTTCGTGATGCCGATGGCCGCCGCCTTCGCCAACTACTTCCTGCCACTGCAGATCGGTGCCCGCGACGTGGCGTTCCCGCGAATCAATGCGTTCGGCTTCTGGGCGTTCCTGTTCGGTGGTGTGCTGCTGAACACGTCGTGGTTCCTCGGCGGTGCTGCCGACGGCGGCTGGTTCATGTACTCCCCGAACTCGAGCGTGCTGTTCTCGCCCACCAACGGCGTCGACTTCTGGGTGATGGGACTGCAGATCACCGGCATCGCCTCGCTCATCGGTGCCATCAACCTCATCGTGACGGTCCTCAACATGCGGGCCCCGGGCATGAAGCTGATGCAGATGCCGATGTTCACCTGGATGGTGCTCGTCGTGCAGTTCCTGCTGGCGTTCGCCATGCCGGTCATCACGGTGGCGCTGTTTCTGCTCACGTTCCAGCGCAACTTCGGCGCAGCATTCTTCGACGTGTCACAGGGTGCCGATCCGCTGCTGTGGCAGCACCTCTTCTGGATCTTCGGCCACCCCGAGGTGTACATCATCATCCTCCCGAGCTTCGGCATCATCTCCGAGGTGCTCCCGACGTTCGCCCGCAAGCCGCTGTTCGGCTACAAGTTCGTTGTCTTCTCGGGTGCGGCCATCGGCTTCGTCGGGTGGGGCGTGTGGGCCCACCACATGTTCGCCAGCGGCCTCGGACCGGTCAGCGTCGCAGTGTTCTCAGTGGCGACAATGCTCATCGCCATCCCCACGGGCGTGAAGATCGTCAACTGGACGCTCACCCTGTGGGGCGGAAAGCTGTGGTTCACCACGGCCATGAAGTTCGCCATCGGCGTCATCGTGCTGTTCACCATCGGCGGCGTCACGGGCGTCACCCATTCGGTGGCCCCGGCTGACACGCAGCAGACCGACACCTACCACGTGGTCGGCCACTTCCACTACGTGATCGTCGGCGGCGCAGTGATGGGTCTCTTCGCCGGCTTCTACTACTGGTGGCCGAAGATGTTCGGGCGGATGCTCAACGAGCGCCTCGGCAGCTGGAATTTCTGGCTGATGTTCTTCGGCATCAACCTCACGTTCGGCCCGATGCACATCCTCGGCATGCAGGGCCAGCCGCGCCGCATGGTGGTGTGGCCCGAGAAGATCACGGGCGACGGCTTCTTCGACCTGGCGTTCTGGAACCGAGTGGCGACGATCGGCAGCTTCGTCATCGCCCTCGGCGTGCTGCTCTTCATCGTCAACATCTTCAAGTCGGCGAAGGGTCCCAAGGCTCCGCTCGACCCGTGGGATGCGCGCACCCTTGAGTGGCTCACCTCGAGCCCGCCGAAGGAGCACAACTTCGACCGTGTGCCCACGGTGCACGCCCTCGACGAGTACTTCCACCGCAAGTACGAAGAGGTCGAGAACCCCGACGGCTCGCATTCGCTGCGGAAAGTGCGCACCGCCGAGGAACTGCAGGCTGAGGAAGAGGCAAATGCGGATGCCCACATCCACCTGCCGTCGCCCTCATACTGGCCGATCGTGCTGGCCTTCGGCCTGCCGGTGATCGCCTACGGCGTGATCTTCAATCTCATCCTGTCGTTCGTCGGCCTGGCGATCGTCCTGCTCGGCATGTTCGGGTGGGCACTCGAGCCGTCTGTCGCCGACGACACCGACTACGACCCGCCGTCTGGCGGCGACTCGAAGGAGCTGGCGACCCTTGGCTGACACCGCCGTCCACCACGCTGCCGACGCCCACGACGGGCACGGCGCTCACGTCACCAGCACGGGGCTCAGCAACAACAAGCTGGCGATGTGGCTGTTCCTCGGCACCGAGTGCCTTCTGTTCGGCGGCCTCATCAGCACCTACATGCTGTACCGCGGCCGTCACGGCTCAGGTCCGGGTCCCAACCAGATCTTCGACATCCTCCTCACGTCGGTGAGCGCCTTCATCCTGCTGATGAGCTCGCTCACCATGGTGCTGGCGGTGAACGCTGCCAAGGCCGACGACAACCGCAACACCACGCTGTGGCTCACCGCAACGGCTCTGCTCGGCGCATTCTTCGTCGGTGCGCAGGTGTACGAGTTCACCGTCTTCTACAACGAGGGACTCGGCTTCACCACCAGCCTGTTCGGCTCGAGCTTCTACACGCTCACCGGCTTCCACGGCGTGCACGTCACCGTCGGCATCATCATGCTGATGGCGCTCGTTGCGATCATCCTGCGCGGCAGGATCCCGGGCGACAAGGCCGAGGTCGTCGAACTCGTCGGCCTGTACTGGCACTTCGTCGACGTCGTGTGGGTCATCATCTTCACGCTCGTCTACCTGATCCCCGCCTGAGGTACCGATGGACACCAGCACCGACCACAGCGCCGACGCAGCCAACGCCGCCGGCCACCACGCCGAGGGCCACGATCACCCCACCGACATGACCTTCATCAAGGTCGCCATCATCCTGGCGATCATCACGGCGCTCGAGACCAGCACCTACTGGTGGCCGGAGAGCATCCACACGCTGTCGATGACCGTGCTCATCGTGCTGATGCTCGTGAAGTTCTTCATGATCCTGCTGTGGTTCATGCACCTCAAGTTCGACAGCAAGATCTTCAGCCTGTTGTTCTACATCGGGCTCGTGCTGGCCGTGGGCTGCTACATGGTGGCGCTGCTCACGTTCCGCTTCTTCGGCTGACCTCGAGGACGCGCTGATGCTGTCCGCCGTGTCCTACCCGGACCCGTGGCGGTTCGTCCCGAACTACGAGGTCTACGTGCTCGTCGCGTTCCTCGTCGGTGCCTACGTGTACATGGTGCGATCAGTGGGGCCACATGCGGTGCCCGCAGGCCAGCCGGTCGTCACCCGGCGCCAGGTGGGCAGCTTCGTCGCTGCGATGTCGCTGCTGTTCGTGGCGAGCACCTGGCCGGTGCACCAGATCGCCGAGGACTACCTCTACAGCGTGCACATGGTGCAGCACATGATGCTCAGCTACTTCCTTCCGCCACTGGTGTGGTTCGCCACCCCCGAGTGGCTGCTGCGGGTGCTGCTCGGTGAGGGGCGCGTCTATTCGGCAGTGCGCGCACTGTCGCGTCCAGTGATCGCCGCCTTCTTCTTCAATGTCGCCGTGATGGTGCTGCACATCCCCGGCCTGGTGAATGCATCTACGTCGAATGCAGCGCTGCACTTCTCCCTGCACCTGCTGGTGGTCACTTCTGCTCTGCTGATGTGGCTGCCGGTGCTCGGGCCGCTTCCCGAACTGCAGATGGGTCCGGGAGGGAAGATGATCTACCTCTTCCTGCAAAGCGTGGTGCCCACCGTGCCGGCAGCGTGGCTGGCGTTTGCCGAGGGAGCCGTGTACCGGCACTACGGCCAGCAGCCGGTGAGGGTGTGGGGCGTCGGCGTGACTGCCGATCAGCAGATGGCCGGAGCGCTGATGAAAGTCGGTGGTGGGCTCTTCCTGTGGTCGATCGTGATCTACATGTTCTTCACGAGGTTCGTCAGGACAGACGAGGACGGACCGGCCAGCTACCGGCGCGCCGGCCGCATGCCGTCGGCGGAGATCACGGGGAACGACGAGTTCCCGCTCACGTATGCGCAGGTGGCTGGCGAATTCGATCGTTCGACAGCCCCGTCCGAGCCCCAGCGCTGAGACCCGCCGGACCTTCGGCCTACTCCCAGCGGAAGAAGCGAGCGGCCGCCGCCGGGGCCACGAGCGCCCACGCTGCCAGCACCGGCCAACTTGCGGCGTGCAGGGAGCCGGTGCCGAGCGACCAGTGGAGGATGTCGCTGAGCGACGCTGCCGGGAGCGTGCGTGCCGCCGTTTGGAGCACCGAGGGAAGTTCGTCGATGGGCACCACCATGCCGCCGAACAGCAGCAGCACGAGATAGAGGGCGTTCTGCGCAGCGAGATTGATCTCGCCCCGCAGGCGTCCAGCCAGCAGCAGGCCAACGCCGGCGAATGCCACGGTGCCGAGCACCATCGCACCGGCACCTGCAGCCCAGACAGCGCCACGTGGTGACCATCCGAGCGCAACGGCAGCACCTGCAATCACGGCAAACTGCAGCGCCTCGACGACGACGACCGACGCAGCCTTCGCCGCGACGAGGCGGCCGCGCCCGAGCGGTGTGGTGCCGAGCCGCTTGAGCACCTTGTAGCTGCGCTCGAATCCGGTGCTGATGCCGAGGCTCACCATGGCGGTACTCATCACCGCCAAGCCGAGTATTCCGGGAGCGAGGAAGTCGATGGGTTCGGCCGTGCCAGTGGGCAGCACATCGACGAGCGAGAAGAACACGAGCAGCAACACCGGTATCCCGAGGGTGAGCAGCAACTGCTCACCGTTGCGCAGGACCATCAGCAGTTCGACGCGGATCTGAGCGAGAAGGCGCCTCACTGTGACTTCCTCCTGCGCCGACGTCGCCGCGATTCGGCTGGTTGCGGGGTGACCTCTGCATTCGCCCGCGCGTCTGCGCGATCGGCGGTGAGGCGACGGAAGACGTCCTCGAGTCGCTGCGCACCGGCGCGTAGGTCGGTGAGGTCGTGGCCCCGCTCGGCAAGCCAGCCTGTGAGCGTGGCCATCACCCGCGGCAGCGGCGGTGCATCGATGACGTACTCGTCGGCCCCGACCCGTGCAGCGATGAGACCGGTCTCGCTGGCGAGCGCCCGCACGTCGACTGGCGCCTGGCTGCGGAAGCGAATCTCGCCGCTGCCTCTGCGGAGCTCGTCGAGAGTCCCGTTGGCGATGACCTGGCCGTTGTCGAAGACGACGATGCGGTCGGCAACCCGTTCGGCTTCGTCCAGTTCGTGAGTGGCAAGGATCACCGCACAACCACTGTCGGCAAGTGCGCGAATGATCCCGCGTATCGCATCGCGGCCGTTGATGTCGACTCCCGACGTGGGCTCGTCGAGGAAGGCGACATCGGGGCGGGCGGCCAGGGCGAGCGCGAGTGACAGGCGCTGCCGCTCGCCACCCGAGAGGCGCCGCCACGTGGCACCGGCCCGCTGCTCGAGTCCCACCTGCGCCACCAGCTGTCTCGGGTCGGCGCCTCGGCCGTGGAGCGTGCAGAAGTGTCGAACCGTGTCGAGCACGCGGGCGCTCGGGTACACGCCGCCGTCCTGCAGCATCACCCCCATTCGCTCGCTGAGGCGTCGCTGCTCGGCTCGGGGATCCATGCCGAGCACCCTGACGCTGCCGCTGGCGGCTGACCGATATCCCTCGCAAACCTCGATGGTGGATGTCTTGCCGGCACCGTTGGGTCCGAGCACGGCGGTGACAAGGCCGGCCTCGGCGGCGAACGAGGCGCTATCGACGGCGGTCAGCGACCCGTATCGAACGGTGAGGTCCTCCACCTCGACTGCTGCCATGAGTGCGACGCTAGCCCTGCGTGTGGCGCAGGACACGGGCAGCGCCGCTATCGGCCACTGCTGACAGTACGCCGTCCCACTAGCCTCGGGTCCGTGATCGATGTACGGCTCCTCCGAACCGACCTCGACGGCGTACAGGCTGCTCTCTCGAGGCGCGGCAAGCCCGAGCTCCTCGAGCAGCTCGACACGGCAGTGCGGCTCGACACCCGCCTCCGCGACATCCAGCATCAACGCGACTCGATCCGCGCCGAGGTGAACGACCTCTCCAAGCAGGTCGGGGCGCTGCGCCGCGAGGGCAACGCTGCGGCGTCGGAGGAACTGCAGGCGCGTAGCCGTGCGCTCGGCGAGCAGGAGAAGGCGCTCGCCGACGAGACCGACACCGTGCACGCCTCGCTGCGCGACGTGCTATTGCGCATACCCAACATGCCGCACCCCGATGCGCCCGCCGGTGCAAGCGACCACGACAACCCCGTCGTGAAGGGGCCGTTCCTGCCCGACTCGTTCGCCGACCACCAGCGCGTGCCGCACTGGGATACTGCCGCCGAGCTCGGCCTGCTCGACAACGAACGAGCAGTGAAGCTCTCTGGTGCCATGTTCACGATGCAGCGGGGCGCCGGAGCAGCGCTCTCGCGAGCGCTCTGCCAGTATGCGCTCGACAGCAATGCCGACGCCTTCGAGGAGATCCGGCCACCGTCGCTGGTCACCACTGCGACGCTCACCGCCACTGGGCAGTTGCCCAAGTTCGCCGACGACGCCTACTTCATCGAACGCGACGACCTGTGGTGCATTCCCACGGCAGAGGCCCCGCTCACATCGCTGTATGCCGGCGAGGTGCTCGAGGAGGCACTGTTGCCGATGCGGCTGATGGCCTACAGCCCCTGCTATCGCCGCGAGGCGGGCTCGGCTGGACGCGACACACGCGGCATGCTGCGTGCCCACGAGTTCGACAAGGTCGAGATCCTCGCCCTCGCCACACCCGAACAGGCGCCGGCGATGCTGGTCGAGTTACGCGATCGGGCCGAGCAGCTCATCAAGGGCCTCGGACTTCCGTATCGGATCATCGAGATCTGCACGGGCGACATGGGCCAGAGTCATCACCGCAGCTTCGATCTCGAGGTCTATGCCCCTGGGTGCGACAGCTGGCTCGAGGTGAGCTCGGTGAGCTGGTTCAGCGACTATCAGGGTCGCCGCGCCGACATCCGATACCGCACGCCGGGCGAGAAGGGCACCCACATCGCGCACACGCTCAACGGCTCGGCGCTCGCTGTGCCCCGCGTGTGGGCGGGCATCATCGAGAACTTCCGCCAGCCCGACGGCAGCGTGGTGGTGCCCGAGGTGCTGCGCCGCTACATGCGCGGGCTCGAGGTGATCACGCCCCGATGAGCACTGTGCCCAGCAAGGACCTGGCTCGGCTCCGTACCGACTACGAGACGGCAGGTCTCGACGTGGCCGAGGTCGATCCCGATCCTGTGGTGCAGTGGCAGCGTTGGTTCGACGAGGCGCGCGACGCCGGGTGTGTCGAACCCCATGCCTTCGTGCTCTCGACTGTCGATCCCGAGGGCTGGCCGCAGAGCCGCTATCTGCTCGTTCGCGGGGCAGATGCCGACGGATTCGTGTTCTTCACCAACTACGAGTCGGCAAAGAGCGTCGATCTCGCTGCCGAGGGACGCGGGGCGATGCTGTTCACCTGGCTCCAGCTGCACCGGCAGGTGCGTGTCGTCGGTGCAGTCGAGCGGGCAACCGACGCCGAGAGCGACGAGTACTTCGCCTCTCGGCCACGCGGCTCGCAGATCGGTGCGTGGTCGTCTCCGCAGTCGCAGCCGATTCCCGATCGGGCCTGGCTCGAGAACCGCGTCGAGCAGATGGCGGCCACGTTCGGCGATGGCGAGGTGCCGCGCCCGGCGTTCTGGGGCGGCTGGCGCCTGCGCCCGCACTCGGTCGAGTTCTGGCAGGGACGACCGAGCCGGCTCCACGACCGGCTTCGCTACACCCGCGGTGACGACGGGTGGTCGGTGACGCGACTGGCGCCCTGACCGGCCAATCCGTCCATCCATGCCGTCGCGGCGGCAGCCAGACCCTCGATGAGCGACACCGTGTGCGGCACGTGACCGGGGCCGGTCCAGTCCTTCCAGATCGGACTCGAGCCGCGCACGCGGGGCGGCAGCTCGATCTGCACTCCCTTACCGCGCGGCACGTTCACCGGGTTTGCGTGGTGCAGGCCACGCAGCTCGCGGGGCATCAGGTCGAGATCGGTGACCACCGTGTACTCGGGGAGCGTCGTTTCGAGGTGGGCGGCGACGTGGTGTGCGAGATCTCGGTTCTGGCCGCCGAGCAGCAGCGTGGTCCACATGCCGTGGCGCCCGTAGCCGTGGATGGTGATCACCATGTCGACGTGCTCGATGAACTCGTGCAGCGTGTCTGATTCATGCCGCGAGACCCGGTGCGACGGGATGTGCACCTGCAGGTCGGGCGGCTGCAGCACGCCGTAGTAGCTGGCGCCGCTGAGCGAGGCGGCCTCGTCGGCGATGACGTCGGTGTAATGCTCGAGCGATCCACCGTGGTAGGCCATGAAACCGACCCGTCCCTCGAGTCGGCTCACCTCGCGCACGCCGGGACTCGACAGCAGGTCGCGGAACGGAGTAGCGGTCACTGGGCGGCCTCATGCTGTCGCGACCGCAGCCACATCGAGGTGCCGATCGCCCCGACGACTAGCGTGACGGCACCGGCGACGACGCGTGACTGGTGGTCTTGGATCCACCGGGTGAGCGCCTCCTGCCAGCCGACTGCGCCAGCGACGAGATCGTCGTCGTAGACGCGACGGATGTCCTGGTACCAGTACCACGTGAGATAGAGGCCGGTGAGGAGCACGAACACCCCGGCGACGTATTCGAACCACGCCATGGTGCGGCGGAGTGCTGCGAGCACGGCAGTGTTGGCAAGGGCGAGCGCAACGGTGAGGGCAGTCACCAGCAGCGCCATGCCGAGTCCGTACAGGGCCAGCGCAGCGATGCCGGTGCCGATGCCGTCGGCCGTGATGCCACCGAGGACCACGGCGATGAACGGTCCGATGGTGCAGCCGATGCTGGCGACTGCGTAGCCGATGCCGAAGATGAACATGCTGGCCACCGAGCGATCGCGTCGGGCGACATCGAGCTTTGGCGCCGTGAACGGCAGCCGGTAGCCGAACAGCATCGCCACGCCCAGCACGATCAGCAGCACGCCGATCACGAGCGATACGTACGGGGCCTTCTCGACGAACCAATCGGTACTCCACTTGGCCAGCGAGCCGATAACCACGAAGACCGACATGAACCCGGCCGATACCGCGAGGCTGACTGCAATGGCACGGCCGACACTCGAACGCTCGGCTCCCGGCCGCAGGTTCTCCATGCCGAGGAAGTAGAGGAGATAGGTGGGCAGCAGCACGAACCCGCATGGATTCACGGCGGCCAGCAGTCCGGTGGTGAATGACGTCGCCAGCCGCGCGTCGATGCCGAGGAATGCGGCGACTGCAGGCAGGCTCACAGCAGCCGCTCCTCGATGATCGCCGTCAGCTGCGTCGCATCGAGCGCACCGGACTGCTCGAGCACCGTGCCATCTGCGGCAACGAACAGGGTGACAGGAAACGCGCTGATACCGGCGGCGCTGATGAAGGCACCGTTTCCGTCGTAGAACAGCTCGTAGGCAACGCCGAGGTCTCGGGCGAATGCCTCCTCGCGCTCGCTCGCCGGTAGGTAGCTGATGCCGACGAACCGGATGTCGTCGCCGAAGCGCTGGTGCACCTCGGCGAAGTCGGGTAGCTCGCGCTTGCAGGGTCCGCATGTCGAGCCCCATATGTTGATCACCAGCGGAGTGCCGAGCAGCGACGCTGTGTCGATTGCCGTGCCCTCGAGATCGGTCACCGTGGCTGACGGGAGGTTCTCCCCGCCGAGGACGGCGTTGGTGCCGATTGTGGGCGGCTGTACGTCGTCGACCGCCACCTGGCCGATCGAGACGCTGTCGACATCGTCACCGTCCAGTACGGACCACAGCCAGCCTGCCCCGACCGACATCACGAGCGCGACGGCGGCAGCAAGCACCATCCGCCTCGCCCGTGTCGTCACACCTGAGAATCTACTGACGACGGCTGGAGGGTGACTGGCGGGAGCGCAGGAAAGCGAACGGCATCCAGCGGATCAGCTCGCGCTGCCCGTAGCGGTGTCGGTGTGCGGATTCTCGAGTCCTCGGGGTGCTCCCTCGGGCACGAACACGTGGTCGCGGTAGAAGCGCAGCTCGGCGATGCTCTCGCGGATGTCGTCGAGCGCTCGGTGCGAGCCGTGCTTGGTGGTTCGACTCGCCAGCAGGCCCGGGTACCACCGTCGGACAAGCTCCTTCACGCTGCTGACGTCGACACTCCTGTAGTGGAGATAGTGCTCGATCTCGGGGAGGTAGGCGGCGAGGAACCGGCGGTCGGTGCCGATCGAGTTGCCGCACAGCGGCACCGATCGCTCGGTGGGCACGTGCTGGCGGATGAAGTCGAGGGTGATCTGGCCGGCATCGGCGAGCGACAGCGTGCTCGACTTGATGGCATCCAGGAGTCCGCTCTTGGTGTGCATCTCGACGACCACGCTGTCCATCTGCGAGAGCACCTCGTCGGATTGGTGCACGACGAGGTCCGGCCCCTCGGCGATGATCTCGAGGCCATCGTTGGTGATCAGCGTGGCGATCTCGACGATGGTGTGGCGGCCGGGGTCGAGCCCGGTCATCTCGAGGTCCATCCACACCAGCACGCCGACGAGGCTACGCCACCAGCCGGTGGCTACGGTTGCTGCAGTGAGTGACGAGGTTCCCATTCGTCCGGCGGCAACGGTGATGCTGCTGCGCGACACGCTGGACGGCATCGAGGTGTTCATGCTGCGGCGGGCAGCGGCCTCGGCCTTTGCGGGGGGCATGTACGTGTTCCCGGGAGGTCGGGTCGACGATGCCGACGGTGACGGTGATGAGGCGTTCGTGGTGGCAGCGATCCGCGAGTGCTTCGAAGAGGCTGGGGTGCTGCTCGCCGTCGACGAGAGCGGGCACATGGTCGCCGACGGACATCCGGTGTTGGCCCATCGCCATGAGGTGCACTCCGGTGATGTCGACGTGGCAGCGCTGGCGGCATCACATGGCCTTCGTCTGGCGACCGATCAGCTGCCGTGGGTGAGCCGCTGGATCACGCCACGGCACCAGACGACTCGACGCTTCGACACCCGCTTCTTCGTTGCCGCCAGCCCCGAGGGCCAGACGTCGATGCACGACGACCATGAGACCGTCGAGAGCATGTGGGTGCGACCGGATGTCGCACTCGCTCAGGGCGAGCGAGGTGAACTCATGCTGATGCCGCCCACCGTGGCCAACCTGCAGTTTCTCGCCGGGCACGGGTCGGTCGAGTCGGCGCTGGCCGCCGCACGCACGATCGGCGTGCCGCATCCCATCATGCCGAAGGTGCGCACAGGGCGCGTGGGGATGAACGCAGTGGTGGCGCTGCCGGGCGACGACGACTACGACTCGCTGCCCGAGTGAGGGCAGCGCCGCATGTCAGGCGTCAGCTGAAGCTCTGGCCGCAGCCGCAGGTACGCGATGCGTTGGGGTTGGTGATGGCAAAGCCGGCCTGGTTGAGGCCGTCCTTGTAGTCGAGCGTTGCGCCGGTGAGCAGCTGCGCCGACGCCGAGTCGACGACCACCTTCACGGGCCCGAACGTGGCGGTCTCGTCGTCGGAGGCGATGTCGCTGTCGAAGAACATCTCGTAGGAGAATCCGCTGCAGCCACCGGGCCGGACGGCCACGCGCAGCGCCATCTCGGCGGCGCCCTCGGCGTCGAGCAACTCCTTGACCTTGGTGGCGGCGGTGTCGGTGAGGGTGATCACGATGGTCCTCCGGTGACGTCGTCGTGGTGTGCGGTGGGCGTTCCCGTGCGGGACCGCCGAACGGGAGTGTACTCACGAATTACCGTAGCATTCACTTCGTGATTCCCGCTTCGCCCGCAGCCGCGCCGACCTCGGACGAGGTCAAGAACCTGCTCCGGGCGGTCATCGATCCCGAGCTCGGTGCCGACATCGTCACGCTGGGGATGGTGCCGATGGTCTCGGTGAGCCAGACAGGTGACGTCATCGTGGGCATCAAGCTCACCATCGGCGGCTGCCCGCTGCGGGCCCAGATCAAGAAGGACGTCGAGTCGCGGGTGGGCCTGCACCCGGGCGTCAGCAGCGTGCGAATCAGCTGGAGTGAGATGACCCCGGCCGAGCGCAGCGAGGTGATGAGTTCAGCCCGCCGGGCCGCCCAGGACCGGGCCACGCCCACTGCCGTGCCCTCCAGTTGCCGCGTGCTCGCCGTGGCGAGCGGCAAGGGCGGCGTGGGCAAGAGCTCGGTCACGGTGAACCTGGCGGCGGCGGTGGCGTCGATGGGGTACACGGTCGGTGTGCTCGATGCCGACATCTGGGGCTTCTCGGTGCCGCGCCTGCTGGGCATCGACGATCGGCTCGAGGCCGAGCGAGTCGAGGGATCCGATCGGCCGCGCATCATCCCCAACGAGCGTCGGGTGGGCACAGGGTTGCTGAAGGTCGTGAGCACCGGATTCCTCGTCGAGGAGGACACTGCGCTGATGTGGCGCGGGCTGATGCTCACCAAGGCCGTCGAGCAGTTCCTCAACGACGTCGAGTGGGGGATGCTCGACTACCTGTTCATCGACATGCCACCGGGCACTGGGGACGTGCAGATGGGCCTGGCGCGAATGCTGCCGCGTACCGACCTGCTCATCGTCACCACGCCAGCGCTTGCGGCGCAGAAGGTTGCGGCACGCGCTGCCGACATGGCGCGGCGCAGTTTCCTGCGCGTGTGCGGTGTCATCGAGAATATGAGCGCCTTCATCTGCTCGCACGGCGAAAGCCACGCACTGTTCGGTGAGGGTGGCGGCAGGCTGCTCGCCGAGCAGATCGGCGTGCCACTGCTGGGCCGTGTACCGCTCGAGTCGGCCGTGGCAGCCGGCGGCGACGCCGGCCTGCCGGTGGTGCTGTCGCACGACGGAACCTCTGTACCCAGTGCCGCTGCGGACGTCTTCCGGAGCATCGCCCAGTCGATCGTCACCGACGTTGCCCCGCCCGTGAACATGGCCGGATGCACCGCACGCGTTGCCGACACGCCGGTGTCGGTGCGCCGCAGCTGACAGCCGACTGGAGCACCGCGGCGGGCGGTGTCAGGCGAGCAGCAGATCGAGGCGCTGGCGTAGTTCGCTGGCGTCCCAGATGCCGTCGAGGCGGTCGATGATCGTGCCGCCTGCATCGACGAGGTACACCACGGGTTCGTAGTCGAGCGACAGTTCTTCCACGACCGGTGCGGTGACCGTGGCGGCAGCGTCGGCGTAGACGTCGGCATGGACCATGGCCACGCGGTCGCCGAGCCGCTCGTGTTCGGCGACGAGGATCTCGAGACCGGGAGCGCACGTGCCGGTCTGGCAGTGGGCAGGGGTGCCGACCACGAATGCGACCGGCACACCGCGCCGCAGCGCAGCGGCGAGTGTCTCGGCGTGGAGCGGACAGGGCTCGGGCGTCAGCGAGCAGTAGGGGATCACACCGCGCGGATCGTCGACGGTGGGGGTCTCGAGGGGCGGCAGTTGGCCGCCGAGCAGCGGGGTGGGTACGTCAGCCGGATCCCAGACTTCGAACGTGGCGCCGAATCCGTCGTCGCCGTCGAGTCGCAGCGTGTGGATGACAGCTCGCTCGAGCGTGACGCGCACCTCCCAGTACGGGAGCACGATGCCAGCGTCGCGCCGCGGGGCGCTGACCTCGGCAACGCGTTCGCCGTCGAATGTCTCGACCCAGCCGGAGAGCACGTCGGGACCGGTGGTCATCACCGACTGGCCGTCGGTGATCGAGATCGGGAGGCGCACGTCGCCGGGCGTGAAGAGGTTGAGGTTGGGAAATCGCTGCACGATGCCGAAGGCGTCGGGCGCCGCCGGACCGCCGCTGTTCGACGAGTCGCCGCCGCAGGCGGAGAGCAGCCATGTGGCGCCGGCAGCAGCTCCCGCCGAGAGGAAGCCCCGGCGATCGAGTGTCCGTCGGGACGTCGGGCGGCCATGCGAGTCGGGCGAATGTGCCATGCCACCCACGGTACTGGCGGGCTGAGAGTGCACCACGGCGCGCTGATCCACTGCGTGCTGATTCGGTGCGTGCTGATTCGTTGCGTCCCGGCGATGCAGCGTGCGAGGGTGGAGCGATGTCGCTGCCGGGGTCGCTGACGTTCACACTCGACGGCCAGCCGGTGACGGTCGACGCCGTGGCAGCCGCTGTGCCATCGGCCGCTGGCGTCGGTGCAGCAGCCGTCGACCACGGTTCGCTGCTCGAGGTGCTGCGCGACCGGCTGGGCGTGCGCTCCGTGAAGGACGGCTGCAGCCCGCAGGGCCAGTGCGGGTGCTGCACCGTGTGGGTCGATGGCCAGCCGCGGGTGGCCTGCGTGACGCCCGCCACGAGGGTGGCGGGACGCGCTGTCACCACGGTGTCCGGCGCAGTCGAGTCGACAGCGCTGGCCGAACGGCTGTGCGCCAGCGGTGGCAGCCAGTGCGGTTTCTGCACGCCGGGCATCGTCATGCGTCTCGCAGCGCTGCCCGAGGCCCAGCGCACTCCCGATCGAGTCGGGCAGGCACTGCTGGCGCACATGTGCCGGTGCACGGGATGGCAGACCATCGTCGAGGCGGTTGCCTCGTCCGGCGAGGGCGGCGCCCCGAGCGGCAGTCGGCGTGACCTCGACGCGGCGGCGCGACGCGCTGCGATCGAGGGCGGCACCGTGCAAGCGGTGTCGCCACAGGTGGCACTCGGGCTCGGTGGATTCCCCGCCGACTCCGCCCCGGTTGATGCACTGCATGCTGTGCGTGCAGTTGACGGCTCGTGGCACGTGGCGTCGACACTCACTGCTGCCCGGTTGGCTGCCGGCAAGGTGCAGGGGCGGCGCACCACGGTGGCGATCCGCTGGCCGATCGAGGTGCCGGCTGGCACCTGGGCGCGCACGCTGCAGACCACGTGGGTCGAACCCGCCTACCTGGAACCGCCGGCTGCGTGGTGCGTGCCGGGCGGCGAGCCGGTGACGGGTCTCGCCAACGGCGGCGCATTCGGCGCAAAGACCCCGGGTCTCGGCGGTGCGCCGAGCACCGTGTCAGTCGCCGACGACCTCGGCTCGATCGCTCGGCGGCTTGCCGACATCCACGGGCAGCCGGTGATTGCGACGTGGTCTCGTGAGGACATCGTGAGGCGTGGTCCGAAGCGCCCGCCGACAGCCGGTGCGGTGCGCGCTGACGGCAGCGGCGTGTTGCGAGTTGCCCGCACGCCAGGCATCGCTGCGGCGATCGCGGCGGTCGCCCCGTCGCTACAGGTGGAGGAGGTCGACGTGGTCGGTCCGCCGACATCGGCCACCGTGCGCGCCGGCGGATGGGCGGAGGCTGCTGTACTGCTCGCCCCGTCAGACGGGTGGATCATCGGTCCTGGTGGTGGAGCTGCGCGCGCCGACGTACTCGACGGTGTCGTACGCATCGCCGTGCGATGCGGTGACGTGCTCGATCTCACGGTGCTGCGCTCATACTGCATCGGCGCCGCACACATGGCCCTCGGGTGGGTCC
>JBJOMQ010000023.1:0-19162 GCA_046052275.1 Actinomycetota bacterium
GTGGTCGTCGAAATGCTCGACAACCACCGACGTCATCCGGGTGACGCGAATGAGTCGGCACTGTCACCGGGCGACATCGCCGTGCTCGTCCCGTCGCACAGCAACGCCGACGAGGTCGTCCGTGCGCTCGCCGCCGCACGAATTCCCGCCGTGCGAGCCCGAACCGGCAGCGTGTTCGAGACGCCGGCGGCCGACGAGTGGCGACTGCTACTGGCAGCACTCGAACGTCCGTCGCACGCACCGACTGTCAGGGCAGCGGCGCTCGGGATCTTCTTCCACTGCGAGCCGTCGGCGATCGACCCTGCGGCCTCGGGTGCCATGTCGTCTTCAGATGGCACCGACACCGATGCGGCAACGAGCGCACTCCAGCGGCAGTGTGCCGAGTGGGCGCAGCGGATGGCGGGGCAGCCGTTCCTGGCGTGGTTCGACGAGGTACGCGCGTCAAGCGGCGTGGTCGGGCATCTGCTGCGCCAGGCAGACGGAGAGCGAATTCTCACCGACCTCGACCACATCGCCGAACTGCTCGCTACGGCCGCCGACGGCGGCCGACTCGATGCGTCGACAGCACGCCGGCACCTCGACGCGTTCGTTGCTGCCGCCGAGTCGATGGGCGACGACGAGACGCAGATGCGCCGCATCGACAGCGACGCCAAGGCGGTGCAGGTGTCGACCATCCATGGCAGCAAGGGTCTCGAGTACCCGGTGGTGCTGCTTCCGTTCTCGTGGACATCGACGTCAGCCCGCGGTGCGCGCATCTACAACGAGTCGTCGGGACGACGCGTCATCGACGTGGCGTCGTCGTACAAGTGGGATGGTCCCGATGAGGAATCGCGGCTGAATTCGCGGAAGCACTTCGAGGAGGTCGGCCGGCAGGGTGACCAGCTTCGCCTCATGTACGTCGCACTCACGAGGGCCGAGCACCGCACTGTGGTGTGGGTGGCACAGACAGCGAACTCGGCGAAGTCAGCGCTCAACCTGATGCTCTTCGACCGCGATTCGTCCGGTCTGCCGAAGCAGACAGTTGCCAGTCTCACGAGCGGTCCGAGGGGCGGGGTGAAGTCCGTCGTGCCGAGCGCCGCCGTGACCGATGTCGACGCTGCGGCACACCTGCAGGTGCTGCAGCAGCGCAGTGACGGCGCTATCAGCGTCGCTGTATGTCCGCCGGACACCGCACCGGTCGTGTGGACGCCGCACGGCGACAGTACGGCGGCAGCACCTGCGCTGGCCGTTGCCGACCCAGGATCGTGCGCCCCGCACCGCCGCTGGTGGGGCAGGTGGTCGTTCAGCGCCATCCACTCCTCGAACGAGTATCACGGGACAGCACCCTCGCACGCCGACGCGGCCATTGCCGGCGGCACCGACGAGCCTGTCGAGCCTGCACCCAACGGTGATGCGCCGCCGCCCGCAGCCGGCGCCTCCGCTGTCATCGCGTCAGTCGAGATGCCGCTGGCCGACACTGTGGCCGGCACGCGGTTTGGCACGCTCGTTCACGACGTGCTCGAACGTGTTGATCCCACCACTCAGCCACTCGAGCCCCATCTCCGGGCCGAGATCAACCGAGCGCTCGGGCGCGATCGCATGGCACTCGACCGCGGCGCACTGGAGTCCGGGCTTGCGGCGGCGATCCGCACGCCGCTCGGTGTCATCGCCGGTGGACGCTCGCTCGCCGACATCGCCGTGCATGACCGACTCGCCGAGCTCGATTTCGAACTGGCCCTGTGCGGCGGCACCTCCAGCATCCCGGCGCGGCGTATCGGCGAGGTATTGCTCGACACCCTCCCAGAGGGCGACCCTCAGCGTGTCTACGCGGAGTCGTTGGCCGCAGGGAGATTCACCCTCGACATCGGCGGGTACCTGCGCGGCTCGATCGACGCGGTGCTGCGCGTTGAAGTAGCCGGTGTGATGCGCCACCTGGTGGTCGACTACAAGACGAACCGCCTGCACCGTCGAGACGACCCCAACCCGCTCGCCGCGTACCATCCGGCGCTGCTGCCGGCGGCGATGGCGGCAAGTGACTATGTGTTGCAGGGGCTGCTCTACACGGTGGCCGTGCACCGCTTCCTGCGCGGCCGCCTTGCCGGATACGACCCGTCGCTGCACCTCGGTGGCATCGCCTATCTCTACGTCCGCGGCATGGTGGGCCCTGCGACGCCGGTGGTTGCCGAGGGGGTCTATGGCGTCTTTGCGTGGACTCCTCCCGTCGAGTCGATCCTCGCACTCGATGAACTCTTCGCCGTGGGGCTCACGTGATGAGCACGTCGCGACACCGCCCAGGGCGGACGGCAGCGGTGGACGCCTTCGTGCCGCCGGAGGTGGCAGTCCTGTCGCCGTTCGTTGCTGCAGGCGCATTCGGTCCCGCCGAGGTGCATCTCGCAGCACTCGTGCGACGGATCACCGGCTGCAATGACGATGTGGTGCTCGGGGTCGCAGCAGCGGCGTGGGCCTCACTGCACGGGCATTCGTGCGCGGAGATCCCCTTAGTAGGCCAGCTCATCGACGAGTCGCTGCGCGATGGCGACAGCGACGACCTCGACGGCATTGATGCGAGCTACGACGTGACCGCCTCCGACGCGCCCAGCGCAGCGGGGCTTCCGTGGCCAGAGCCCGTCACCTGGCGTTCCTCGCTGGCAGCGGCATCCGACGCAGTGAGAACTGCACCCGCACACGACGCAGCGCCAGCACCCGGGCCGCATCCGCTCGTACTGTGCGGCGACCGCCTCTACCTCGAGCGAGACTGGATCGACGAGGGCATCATCGCCGCGTCGCTCATCGGCCGTGCTGTGGCCGACTCACTCGACCTCGCGCCCACCGCAGCGGCGCTGCTCGACGCGCTGCTGCCGTCGACCATGGCGGTCACCGATCCGTCAACCGGCGAGCAGGCGGCGGTCGACAACCTCCAGCGGTCCGCTGCCGAGGTGGCACTCCGTCAGCGACTCACCGTGATCGTCGGCGGACCCGGTACCGGCAAGACCTACTCGGTCGCCAGGCTGCTGGCGGTGCTCGTCGAGCACGGACGCGCGACGGCCGCCGAGCCGCGCATCGCGCTTGCGGCACCCACCGGAAAGGCCAAGGCACGGCTGAAGGAGTCGATTGCGTCGGCACTGTCGCCGGGGCGCGACCAGTCGGGACATTCGCTCCCCAGTCCAATTCCCGACGAGGTCCGCGCCACGCTGGCCGGGCTCGTGCCGACCACGATCCACCGACTCCTCGGACCCCGTGGCGATTCGTCGCAGCGCTTCCGGCACGACGCATCGAATCCGCTGCCGTTCGACATCGTGGTCATCGACGAGACGTCGATGGTCGATGCGCCGCTGCTGGCGCGGCTGTGCGAGGCACTGCGGCCTGAGACCCGACTGGTACTGCTCGGCGATCCCGACCAGCTCGAGAGTGTCGAGCGTGGTGCGGCGCTCGCCGACATTGCGACCGCCGGCCTCGAGGCGCCGGCCGCCCATCGGCCGACACCCCTCGACGGCCACGTGGTGCGCCTGATGCGCGGGCACCGCTTCGCCGTCGATTCGCCGGTCGCCGTGCTCGCGGACGCCGTGCGCAGCGGGAATGGTGCCACTGCGCGGGCGACAGCCATTGCAGGCTCGGGCGCCACTGTCGCCGACTGCGCCGCGGCAACCCTCGACACCGACACCAGGCCTGTCCCCTCGACCTGTTTCGTCGAGGCAGTCGAGCCACTGTCGCCCGCAGCCGTCTCAGCTGTCGAGCAGGTGGTGGCGCCGGTGCTGCGCCGCATCCGCGATGCGTCGGAGGCCGGCGACGTCGAGGGCGCCCTGCGCTGGTCGGCCCGGTCGAGGATCCTCTGCGCGCATCGGCTTGGGCCGTTCGGCGTTGCCGGTTGGAATGCGCTCGGCGAGCGCTGGGTGGGGGAGGGCGCCTCGCTGCCGACGTGGTACGCCGGCCGTCCGCTGCTCATCACCCGCAACGACCTGCGGCTTGGCCTGGCCAATGGCGACACCGGTGTCGTCGTGCGACGCGGGGACGACCTCGTGGCGGCATTCGCAACGGCGACCGGGCACGTCGAACTCGATCCGTCGCAGCTCGAAGCGGTTGAGACGGCCTACGCGATGACCATTCACAAGAGTCAGGGATCCGAATACCCCACCGTGGTGATCGTGCTCCCGCCGATGACGTCGCCGTTGGTGGGTCGCGAACTGCTCTACACGGCAGTCACCCGAACGAAGTCGACACTGCTGCTGGTGGGGGACCCTGAGGTGGTTGCCGCTGCCGCCGAGCGTCCAGCACGACGCATGACCGGGCTTGCTGACGCATTGCGTGGCGCAGCACTCGGTCAGTGATCGTCGGCAGGCGCAGCGCCTGCGTTGGTGGCAGGTCCGTCGGGCTCGTCGCCTAGATCGAGAGCGTCGATGCTGTCGGCTCTCGCCTCATCGCCGTTCGCCTCGTCGCCGTTCGCCTTGGCGTCGATCCAGCGCTGCACTCGCGGCTCGAGCGTGACGAGCGCAATGAGGCCTGCGACAACGATGCCGATGCTGGCACCCCGCTGCTTGCCGTAGAAGATCGTGACGACCAGTCCGCCGAGCACCATGCTCGCCGCCGATGCACCGAGGGCAAGTCGTCCGGCGCGGCTGGCGGTGACCTTCGAAGTAGCCGATGCGGCGCGCGAGGTGGTGCGGTCGAGGGCGCGCTCGGCCCACGCGAACTCGGTGGCAAGGATCGCCAGTCCGAGGATTACGACAATGATGCCCGGGCCCGGCAGTACCAGCATTGCGATGCCGGCACCGACCACGGCGAACCCGGCGACGAGGACAAGCAGTCGCTTGGAGTTGCGCCCGATCCAGCGGAGCCACTCGAGGGGGTGGTGAAGGCTGCCCACGAGTGAGGGAGATTACGCGGCCGGCGGCGGTGCCGCCGCATGCGCTCACACCCGTACCTGCCGCGTGTCGTCGGGTGCCGGCGCCATGGCACGGTCGATTCATCCGCGCGGCACCAGTGCCCACGTGGGCTCCTCCGTACCGTCGTGCACCGGGAGGAATACCCGGGGCGGCACTCCGCAGCCGTCCCTCAACCACCTCATCGGAGGTTCCACCATGAAGACACCACTGCACCGAACACTGATCGCCGGCGGCCTCGCCCTGTCGATCGGCGGCGGGATCATCGTCGCCTCGGCCGCGACGCTGGGCGGCCTCACCGCCGACGATCTCGGCGCCGACAACACGCTGCTGACCTCGTGCGACTCGAACGGACTCAGCATCGCGTACGGCAACACCTACGATCCGACCGGTCAGCGGTTCATCGTGGCCAACGCCGTGATCTCGAGCATCGATCCCGGCTGCGTTGGCCAGGTGATGAACGTGCAGCTGACGGCGACCGACGGCACGGCACTGTCGGCATCGACGCCGCTCACGCTGACCAACGCCGTCAGCCAGACCGTCACCTTCTCGACGCCTGCAGCCTCTGAGGCTGTCGAGGGCGCCGCCATCGTGATCACCGGCTGATCGGACCAGTGACATGTCGGTCGACGACACCCCCGCGACAGGCCGGAAGCACGCCCATCGGCGGTTGCTGGCGGCGTTCGCGCTGGTCGCACTACTCGGCGCCGAGCCGGGCACAGCGTCAGCGGGCTCGCTCGGGGGTGTCGTCTCCGACCGACTGTCGGCCGACTCGCTGCCGGTGCCGGCGGTGCCGCCAGCACTGCTGTTGGCCGACAACTTCACCACCGCCGGTGCGGTCGACCTCAGGGTGCCCGAGCATGTGCACCTCACTGGGACGGCGTGGGTGCAGGCGCGTGGCAAGTGGGCCGTGCGCAACGGGTACCTCGATCCGCCGATGGCACCACAGTCGATGGTCACCTACCCTGCCGGGACGGCGAACGTCACCGTCGAGGTGGTGGCCACGATCACGAGCGCATTCGACTTCGGCGTTGTGCTCTGGTCAGACCCGGCCGGCACGAAGTACCTCGTCGCCCACATCGCCGGTGCCAATGCGGCTGCCACGAACGTGGTGTCGCTCGACGCAGTGGTCGGCAACTCGACCACCACCCTGGTCACCGGAACAGTTGCCTCTGCGCTCCCGTCGTTCGTGCTGTCGGTGACTGCAGTCGGCAATGCCGTCACGGTGCGCAGGAACGGCGTGACCCTGCTGTCGCCGCTGCTGTCGCCCTTGATGATGCAGACGTTCGCCGGACTGACGAGCGTCGGCCTCTGGGTGTCGTCGTCAGGGAACGAGATCCTCGACGACGTCCGTGCCTTCACGTCGACGTGATGACGAACTTCTGACTACCGGAGGCAGCACATGCGCGAAGACCCATCTGCCATCTTGAATCCAGGGCGGAAGACGGCAACGCGCGTCGCAGGGAGCCGCACGCGTCGTCAGCACCCGGTCCTTCAGGGGCTTGGTTCGGCTGCACTGCTGCTCGTGATCGCACTGGTGATCTATGCGTGGCCTGCCTCGTTCGGCGGGCGCTCGACCATCGTGTTCGTCAGCGGCACGTCGATGCTTCCCACGCTGTCGACCGATGACGTCGTCTTTGCCCGCGAGCAAGCGCACTATTCAGTGGGTGATCTCGTTGTCTTCAGAATCCCCGACGACACGATCGGTGCAGAGGTGGGAGCCGCCGATGGTGCGTTCGTCATCCACCGGATTGTCGGAGGCAGCGAGTCGACGGGCTGGGTGACGCGGGGCGACAACAGGACCTCTGTCGACCCGTGGTTCCTCGGCGAGGACGACATCGTCGGTAGAGCAGAACGCAAGGCATCGATCGGCCCGGAAGCGCTCTCTGCAGTGCGGCTGATGCTCACGCCAATTGTCTGGGCGGCTGTCGCAGCGGTGTTCGTCTTCGCCGTGGCGTGGCGACGGCTCAGCGAGGACGACGCAGATGCCGAGGGATCCGGCGGCACCGCTGCGGCTGACGGTCTCGTCCGCGGTGCCACCGGAGTGGGCCAGGTCGATGCCGGGCTCAGTGGACAGCCAGACGGTGCAGCAGCACGTCAGTCGTGACCGTACACGGGCTGCGGGGTGTACGCAGCCTCGAGGTACGAGGCGTCGTCGTCGCTGAGCTCGAGTTCGACGGCGGCAACTGCATCGTCGAGATGGTGCGGCTTCGTGGCACCGACGATGGGCGCTGCCACTGCGGGATGACGCATCACCCATGCAAGCCCGACCTGCGCCCGTGACACACCGAGCCGGTCAGCAACCTCGCCGACGCGGCGGATCACCTCGCCGTCGGCCGTGCCGTACAGCGTGGCGGCATAGAGGTCGAGATCTTGTCGTGGTGTCATCTCGTTGCGGTCGCGGGTGATGAGGCCGCGTGCCAGCGGGCTCCACGGAATCACGCCCACGCCCTGGTCGAGGCAGAGCGGCAGCATTTCGCGTTCCTCCTCGCGGTAGATGAGGTTGTAATGGTTCTGCATCGTCGCGAAGCGGGTCCACCCGTGTGTCTCGGCAACATGCTGTGCCTTCGCGAACTGCCATGCCCACATCGACGAGGCACCGATATGTCGTGCCTTGCCCGCCTTGACGACGTCATGGAGGGCCTCCATGGTCTCTTCGATCGGCGTGGCGGGATCCCAGCGATGTATTTGGTAGAGGTCGACGAAGTCGGTTGCGAGCCGACGCAGGCTCTGGTCGATCTCGTGCATGATCGCCTTGCGAGACAGCCCACCGGCGTTGGGTCCCTTGCGCATCGGGTAGAAGACCTTGGTTGCCAGTACCACCTCGTCGCGGCGGGCGAAGTCGCCCAACGCTCGTCCGAGTATCTCCTCGCCGGTGCCGTCCGAGTACATGTTGGCCGTGTCGAAGAAGTTGATGCCGGCCTCGATCGCCTGCTGGATGAACGGCCGGCTCTGGTCCTCGGGCAGCGTCCAGGCGTGCGTGCCGCGTTCGGGAGTCCCGTAGCTCATGCAGCCGAGGCACACCCTCGACACGTCGAGGCCTGTGGTACCGAGCTTCACGTAGCGCATGTGGCGACAATACGAGACGCTGGCTGCGGCTCAGTGCGGCGCGGGCCGGCGCCGGACGCTGTTGCGGTCGGGGGCCACCGGTTCGCCAGCCCGCGGGCCGCATCGTTAGGTTGCCCCGCATGGCCGACGAGCAGCACGCACACCTCGACCCGCTCGCGCACGTCACCCAGGATGATCATCCTGATCGCCTCGCCGATGCGCGGGCAGCGGCTGGCAGGGCCATTCGCGATCTCGGCCACGCCATCGTCGGACACCATGCGCCCCTGTCGACGATCGAGCGCCTTGCGTCGACGCTCGATGCACTGACGGCGGAGATCATCACCGGCGAGCGACGCGACCGAGCCCAGGTGCGGCGCGAGGGCGACTGGGGAACCGAGGTCGCTGACGGCGAGACGATGACGAGTTACGACGAGCGCCCGGTCTCGGGCAGGTCGAGCCCGTGGGGTCTCGACGTGCACGTGTGGCGCGATGGCGCGGAGGCGGTGGCCGATCTCACCCTGCGCTCAGCACACGAGGGTGCCCCTGGACGAAGTCACGGCGGCATCGTCGCCGCGTTGTTCGACGACATCTACGGATTCGTGCTGACCTTCCTGCACCAGCCGGCATTCACCGGCGAGCTCACGGTTCGCTACGAGGCCGGCGTGCCGATCGGCGTGCCACTGCAGTGCCGTGTCCGGCTCGTCGAACGCGACGGGCGAAAGCTGCGAATGGCGGGCGAGCTCCGCGATGGATCGAGGGTGGTGGCGCGCAGCTCGGCGATCTTCATCGCCATCGACGGCTCGGCATTCGGCTACGTCGAGCGGCGATCAGGCGAGTAGGCCAGTCGGCGTGCCTCGCGCGGCCATCGGCAGCACTGCTGCCGTAATGCCGTTGGCGGTCAGTGGTGGACGATGAGCCAGCTGTCGGGGTCGGTGAGGCGGCTCAGGTGCACGTCGATGCGGAGCCGCTCGCCCTTGGCGAACTGACGGTCGAGTCGGTAGAGGCGGTTGCCCCAGCTGGTGAGGGGGCCGAGCGGCGAGGTCGACAGCGTGGTGGTGTCGTCGAACTGCGCCTCGAACCAGATGCACGTGCCGTCGACAACCATGTCGGTTGTGGCGATCCGCTCGACAACGATGTCGGTTGGCAGAGCGCCAGCGCCGGCGAGCGTGTCGAGATCGAACTCGAGGACGGGTGACGGGTTCGCCATCGTGGCTGCAACCGAGCCGGGACGCAGCCATATCTGCTCGTTGCGGCCGGTGTCGTAACGGGCGGTGAGCGCCGACTCGCGCATCGGGCTGAGATCGATCGCGTCAGGAAGCTCGATGTTCCAGAATCGCCGGACACGCATCGATTCGTGCAAGGTGACTGGCTCGATGAAGAGTCGGAACCTCGACGGGAGGATTCGGCCGTTCGGTCGCAGGAGTCGGTCGCGGACGTCGAGCAGGTTCTCCACCATGTTCTCGTTGAACAGTTCGTCGCCCATCTGCTCGTGGAGGACGACATCGACAGGCTCCGGCGGGGTGAACTCACGGCTGTTCGCCTGCACGAACTCGATGTTGGCGAAGCCGTTGTGGCGGCCGATCTCGCGGGCGACCTCGATGAAATCAGAGTGCTCGACCGCGTACACCTTTCTCGCGCCGGCACGGCTGGCCATGAAGGCGAGGAGTCCCGTGCCGGTTCCGAGATCGACCACGACGTCGCCCTGCTGCACATTGCTGCGAATGCCCCGGTGGTACGCCCGCACTCGGACGGCATCGCTGAGCATCTCCTCGTGCTCTGCCAGACCGGCAAAGTTCGTCTCGTTCATCAGGTCGTAGACGACGCTCATCAGGCGGTCGCTCGACGCGAGTCGAGATGCAGCGAACCCCAGCACCGACCGAAGCGCCCTGTTCGCCGCCCGGCCTGCCCGCGTGCTCACCGGAGGAAGGCTACGGGTGCTGGCGCGCTCGTGGACCGCGTGCCGGCAACCGGGTACTTGGTGTGGTTGCCGGTCAGAGACGGCGGGCGCGGCGGATAGCGATCGGGGCGAGCACGAGGCTCAGCCCACCTGCCCACAGCAGCGCCGATGTCACCGGTCCGGCCGTCGGCCCGCCGAGCATGCACGCCCGCACTGCCTCGGCGGTGATGCTGACCGGCTGGCGCTCGGCCCACCAGCCGAGCCAGTCGGGCATCGAGCTCGGATCGACGAAGAGACTTGATGCGAAGGTGAGCGGTGCGAGCAGGGGAAAGGCGGCGGCCTGCGCAGCCTCGCCATTGGCAACGGTGAGGCCGACGATGACGAACAGCCATGCCAGGGCGGTGCCGAAGAAGACGAGTACCGCCATGCCCAGCAGCACCATTGCCACATTGGTCCCGGTGTCGAAGCCGACGAGAAACCCGACGAGCAGCATCACGGTGATGATGACGATGTTGCGGACAGTGTCGGCGAGCACCCGGCCGCCCATTGCCGCGCCGCGCGACATCGGCAGCGAGCGAAGCCGTTCGAGCAGGCCCTTGCCCTTGTCCTCGGCAAGGCCGATTGCGGTGTTGATGGCCCCGAATGTGACGGTCTGGACGAAGATGCCGGGCATCAGGAAGTCGACGTAGTCGCGGCCGGGGATCTTGATGGCACCGCCGAACACATAGCGGAACATGAAGACGAAGATCACCGGCTGCACGAGGCTGAAGACGAGCACCGTGGGCACGCGCACCATTCCGGTGAGGTTGCGTCGCGCCATGGCGAGCGTGTCGCGTACTGCCCAGCCGATCGAACTGTGCACCGCCGGCCTGATGCGGACGCGGGGCTCTGCAGTGGGCAGCGTCATGATCCGCTCCTCGTGAGCGCAAGGAAGACATCGTCGAGCGTGGGGGCATGCAGGTCGATGTTGCGGGCCTCGACACCGGCGTCGCCGAGCCGGTTCAGCACGTCGCGCACACGGGCCGGGCCCCCGAGCAGCGGCACGTTGATCGAGAGGGGATCGGCCACCGGCCGAGTGACCGACAGGTCGTCGAGCACGCCGACCGCTCGCTCGGCGACGGCGGCGTCGGCGAAGGTGAGGTGGATCGTCGTCTCGCCGATGCGCCGCTTCAGCTCGTTCGGCGTTCCCTCGGCGACGACATGGCCGTGGTCGATCACGACAATGCGGTCGGCAAGGCGGTCTGCCTCCTCGAGGTACTGCGTCGTCAGCAGCACGGTGGTGCCGTCAGCGACGAGCTGTTCGATCACTGTCCACAGGTCGAGCCTGCTGGCCGGATCGAGCCCGGTTGTCGGCTCGTCGAGCAGCACCACTGGGGGATGGGCAACGAGCGCAGCAGCGAGGTCGAGTCGGCGGCGCATGCCGCCCGAGTACGTCTTGGCCATGCGGTCGGCGGCATCGGTGAGTGCGAAGTCGGCCAGCAGTTCGTCGGCGCGGGCTGCTGCGTCGTGTCCCGACAGGTGGCTGAGCCGGCCGATGAGGCGGAGGTTCTCACGGCCGGTGAGATGTTCGTCGACGGCTGCGTACTGTCCGGCGAGACCGATCCGCCGTCGCACCTCGAGCGGTGATTCGACGACGTCGAATCCGGCGATCTCGGCCCTGCCCGCATCTGGGAGGAGCACGGTGTTCAGCACTCGCACGGCGGTGGTCTTGCCGGCTCCGTTCGGGCCGAGCAGGCCGAGCACGGTGCCGGTGGCCACCTCGAACGACACGCCGTCGAGCGCATGGACGTCGCCGAAGTGCTTGACGATTCCCTCGACGCGAATGGCGGCGCCCTGATGGCTTGGTGACATGGATGTCAGGCTACGGGCTGCGGTGTGTGCGCAACCCGACGAACGGGCCGCAGGAAGAGCACCATCACCGGAACGAGATATGCCGCATAGGCGATCACCTCGAGCACCGACATCGCTGGGCGGAAGTTGACCGTGCCCTCGAGCAGCGTCCCGTACCAGCCGTCGCGGTCGAACGACTGCAGGTTCCATGCCAGTGCATCCTCGCCCGGCAGCACGCCGACCTCCTGGAGTTCATGCACGCCATAGGCGAGAACGCCTGCGGCGATCACGACGAGGGCGATTCCAGTGACCTTGAAGAACTTGGCGAGGTCGATGGCAACTGCGCGGCGATAGAGCAGCACGCCGAGGACGACGGCGGTGCCGATGCCGAGCAATGCGGTGAGACGCGGACCGACTCCGGAGCCGACGGCGCCATCGTTCGCCGACAGGAACAGGGCGGTCTCGAGTCCCTCGCGTCCGACGGCGAGGAACGAGGTGAGCGCCACGGCGCCTGCCCCCACCGCAGCCGCGCGGTCGAGCCGGCCCTGCAGCTCGGCCTTCATCATGTGCGCCTGCGACCGCATCCAGAACACCATCCACGTCACGAGCGCCACGGCGAGGATCGATGTGATGCCGGCGAATGCCTCGGCTGCCTCGTCGTCGAGCCAGTCCGATGCCGACAGCAGCGTGAGGTACACGACGAGGCTGAGTCCCACTGCCGCGCCGACGCCGGCCCACACGGCGCGCAGCAGGTGTCGGCGCTCGGAGCGCACCAGATAGGCAACGAGAATGCCGATGATCAGCGCCGCCTCGAGTGCTTCGCGAAGACCGGTGAGGAATGTCTGGAACATGGACGACCCCGTTCGACGTGGAGATGTTAGGTTAACCTAACAACACGGCCTGTCAACCCGGTCCGACGGTGTCGACGGGCACCGATGTCGCACCACACGGTGTTCTCTCCGGGGCCGGTCGGCACTCGCGGCACGACATACCAGCGGTCACCATGCCCGAACGACGCAGTCACCCCATGGTCCACCCCATGGGTCAGCAAATCGTGAGAGCACGAGGAATCCGATGTCCGGTCATGCAGACGTGGTCGAGCCACGTGATGAAGAGGTCGAGATCGCGGTCGGACTCGTCCGGCTCGAGGGACATCTGCGCGTGCCGGCTGCGCCGATCGGGGTCGTGCTGTTCGCCCACGGCAGCGGGAGCAGCAGGCTGAGCCCGCGCAACCGCGCCGTCGCCGATGTGCTGCACGATGCCCGTCTCGCGACGCTGCTGTTCGATCTGCTCACGCCGCCGGAGTACGACGAGGGCTCGCACGTGTTCGACATCGACCTGCTGCTGCGTCGCCTGATGGGAGCCAGCGACTGGCTGCGCGGTCGGCAGGGGATGGCGCGGCTGCCGCTCGGCTACTTCGGCGCAAGCACCGGCGCAGCGGCAGCGCTGGCAGCAGCGGCCGAATGGGGAGAGCACGTCGGCGCCATCGTGTCGCGTGGTGGCCGACCAGATCTCGCCGGCGACTGGCTCGGCGATGTCGACGCGCCGACGCTGTTCGTCGTCGGCGAACTCGATACCACTGTGCTCGACCTCACCCGCCGGTCGCAGCGCGCCATGGTGTGCGAGACCGACGTGCTGGTGATTCCCGGTGCGGGCCACCTCTTCGAGGAACCCGGGGCGCTCGACCAGGTGTCAGCAGCGGCACGCGACTGGTTCGTCCACCACCTGCCGCGACCCGGGCGGTGGGCGGCGGGCTGAGCGCCGCCGTCTGATGCCCGACGGGCTCGTGCTGCGACTCGCAGGTCAGGTCGGCTTCGTCCGAAGGGCGAGGGCCACGGCAACGCCGCCCAGCGTTGCCATCATCATCGCCACCACCGTGCGGTCCTTCGAGGTGTCGCCGGCCTCGGGCAGCACCGAACCCGATTCGGCATCCGTGATCGTGGTCTCGCTCGCCGGGGCGGTGGTGACCGGCACCGTGGTGGCGGGCGCGGTCGTCGACGGGCCGACGGTCGTGGGCGGAGTCGTTGGCGGCGGGTCGCCCACGGTGATGGTGCCGTCCTCGAGGCCGGTGTGCGGCTCGTCGGTGCCGTGCAGGTTCTGCACGACGACGGAGTACGTGCACACGCCCGATTCGAGACCAGACACCGAGAACTCACGGGTGTACGTGGCGGGTCCCGCCTCGTCGAACCGGAACACCACGCTGAGCGGGCTGATCGTGATGCCATCACAGCCGTCGCCGAGGACGATCGACATCTGCAGCAGAGGATTCGTGCTGGAGAACTCGCGAGTGGCCGTGAGCTCGAGCACGGCGGTGCCGCCCACGGCAACCGCATCGGGGCCATCGTGGGTCACGGTCACGAGCACAGCCGGTGCAGCCTCGGCCACTCCGGCAAGGAGCGGAACCGACGCAGCCATCAGCGCAGCCCCGGCAATGGCAAGCAGCCGTCGAATCATCGTGAAACCCCCACTGGCACCTCGGCGGCGGAAGGCCGCCGACGTACTCTCGCGCGCAGCGAGGAGCCGCTGGAAACCGAGTCTCGGGGAATGCCCCAGACCATGGTCGGTTGGCTGCATCGACGTCGTCAGATGCGGTATCGGACGACGAGTGGCGCGTGGTCCGACCACCGCTCGGCATACGACGGCGCCCTGTCGACCACGGCATCGACCGCAGTTGCGGCGAGAGCCGGATCGGCGATGTGGTAGTCGATCCGCCAGCCGGCGTCGGTGTCGAATGCCTTGCCTCGCCACGACCACCACGTGTACGGGCCAGGCCCTTCGCCGCCGAGGACGCGGCCGACATCCACCCAGCCTCGGCCGTAGAGACGGTCGAACCACGACCGCTCGACCGGAAGGAATCCGGCGCGCGAGAGGTTGCCCTTCCAGTTCTTGATGTCGACCTCGCGGTGCGCCACGTTGAGGTCGCCGGTGAGCAGCACCAACCGACCCTCGGCGCGCAGTTGGTCGAGGCGTGCGCCGGCACTGTCGAGGAAGGCGAGCTTCTCGGCCATCCGCGTGTCGGAGTCGGCATCGCCGGTGTGCACGTAGGCCGACACCACCGTGAGCATCCCGGCGTCGACCTCGATGTCGGCCTCGCACCAGCGTCCCGAGCCGTCGACACCGGTCGGTAGGTCGCGGAGCCCGAAGCGGGCAGCGGCAATGGGCCGGCGCGACGCAACGGCAACGCCTGCTCGGCCCTTCGACGAGCTCTCGTCGTGGGCGACGTGCCACCCGCGCCCGGCGATCTCGTGCACCAGTCCGTGCACCATGTCGTCGGGTGCCCTGACCTCCTGCATCGTCATCACGTCGGGCTTTCGCGAGCGAACCCACTCTCCCATGCCGTTGGAGCGCGCTGCGCGAAGACCGTTCACGTTGACCGTGGCGATCGAGAGCGGCGTGGGTCGACGCGCAGACGTCGAGGACGAGGTCGGACGCGCCGGCACGTCAGGCAAGCGCTGCGCGCAGCAGTGTCGCCGCCCGCGCCTGGGCCTCGACGGCAGCGGGGATGGCGAGTGGGACGTTGTAGAACGCGTGGATCTGCCCGGCGAACCGCTGCTGCTCGACCGAGACGCCGAGCGAGGCGAGCCTCGATGCGTATGCCTCGCCCTCGTCGCGCAGCGGATCGAACTCGCACGTGATGACATAGGCGGGCGGTGCAGCGGCGAGCCTGTCGTCGGCTGCGTGCAGCGGCGAGACACGTGGGTCGGCCGGGTCGATGCCCGTCGAGCCGAGGTAGTGGCCGACGAACCACTGCATGCCGGCCTTGGTGAGCAGGTAGCCCTCGGCATTGTCGTCGATCGAGGGATGCGACAGCGTCAGGTCGGTGACCGGGTAGACGAGGACCTGGTAGCGGAGTCGGGCTCCGTGCTCGAGTGCGACAAGTGCTGCGAGATTTCCGCCCGCCGAGTCGCCTCCGACCGCGACCCGGCTGCCGTCGGCGCCGATCTCGTCAGCGTGCTCGAGCACCCATTCGGTGACGGCGAGGCAGTCGTCGAGCGCGGCGGGCGCCCGGTGCTCGGGGGCCAGGCGATAGTCGACCGAGACGACGACGCAGCCGGCGGCGGCAGCGAGCCTCGTGCACGTGGGGATCGACTCCTCGGCTGAGCCGATCACCCAGCCGCCGCCGTGGATCCAGACGACGACGGGGAACGGTCCGTTGCCGATGGGCGTGACGACGACGCATGGCACGCCGCCGACCTGCCGACGATCGATGGCTGCGACCTCGGGCCCTTCCCCTGCGAGCATCGCCATCCCTGCGAACGCCGTGCGTGCCGCCTCGGGCGTCTGCTCGTGCAGCGGCGGACCGCCGGCAGCGGCCAGCAGGTCGAGCACGTTCTGGGCTGCGGGTTCGACGGGCATTGATCCTCCTCGGGTCGGGAGCATCATCGCGCAGTGCCGAGGCTCAGCGTCCCGCTGCCTCGAGCTCGAACATCGGAACACCCGAGCGTGGCACCCACATCCCGGCACCGACCTGCCGGAAGGAGGCCTCGAGCCGGCGCCGGTACCAGGCGCCGGTGCGTCGGTGGGCGACGAGATCGGTGCGATCGCGGTCGACGATGTCGCGCAGGTCGGCGGCGGTTGGCAGTTCGAGGTACATCAGGTGACGGGTGGCTGCAGCGAGGTGCTCGATCGCCCGCTCGACGCGCTCGTCGGTGACGTAGTGCAGCACGCCGTGGCAGACCACGAGGTCGAACGGGCGCGGCGGCCGCCATTCGGCGATGTCCCTGCGCTGGTGGCCCCACGTCGTGCACGCATAGTCGCTGACGTCGATCGAGGTGACGCGCACGGCCGGATGCGCCTGCCGATACCAGTCGCGCCACAGTCCGGTGCCTGCACCGACGTCGAGCACCGAGCGGATGCGGATGCCCCACCACGCCGCCATCTCGTGCACGCCGGTCGCCAGGTGGCCGATGCGCCCCGCATCGTGGACGCCCTGGCGGCCGTAGAAGCGGCGGTAGTACGCAGCATCGAATCGGTCGGGATCGTGCGGTGCTGGTCGGCGCTGTCCCATCGGCCCCAGCATGGCGGCTCGTTCGCTCGCCGTCGGGCATCACCGCAGCACCGGTCGATCCCGGGCCGTCGAGACGCCGGCGTCACGCGGGGCCATTGCCGGTGCGTCCACCCACCATGACCAACGCAACTGCCTTCCTCCCGACCCTCACCGACGCAGCGATCGGCTCGCCGATCACCCGTGGTGGCGTCTCTCTCTTTCCGGTGTACCTGCCGGGCAGCCCCGTGCCGGCATCTCCAGTGATCACCGGTCCAGGCGCGGGGGTCGAGATCGTCGAGCAGCCGAACGCCACCGTGCCCACGCTGCGGGCCACCAACCTCTCGAACCAGCCGGTGCTCCTCGTCGAGGGCCAGGTGGTCAGGGGTGGCCAGCAGGATCGCGTCCTGAACGTCAGCATCGTGGTGCCGGCAGGCCAGTCGATCGACATCCCCGTGAGCTGCGTCGAGCAGGGCCGGTGGAGCCAGGGCAGCCATTTCGACGACGGTCGCTCCTTTGCCACCCGGCGAGTGCGCCGCGCCAAGACCCACAGCGTCAGCCAGAGCGTGCGCCAGCGCGGCGACCGCTACTCGAACCAGAGCGCCGTCTGGGCGACGGTGGGCCACGAGATGGACCGCCTCGGTGTCGAGCACCCCTCGCGATCGCTGCTCGCCATCGACGATGTCGCCCGTGGCCAGGCCGAGCGCCCTGCGCAGCACGAACCCCAGCGTGAGTCGCACTTCGACGTGATCATGCGTGCCATCGACGAGCTCACGGCCTGCGGCCCGCTGCCCGGCCAGTGCGGCGTCGTCGTCGCCCACGGTGGCCGCCCGGTGAGCCTCGAGTGCTTCGCCACCCCGGCACTGCTGTCAGCGCACTGGCCCGCACTCGTGCGCAGCATCATGCTCGATGCCCCCGAGGGCTCGGTCTCCCGCCCCTCGGCCACCCGGGCGCTCAAGTTCGTGCGCGATGCGGCGTCGCGCCGCGCCGATGCGACTCCCGGAGTCGGCCTCGGCACAGAGCTGCACATCCGCTCCAGCCGACTCGTCGGCCAAGCCGTGGTCGTGGACGACTGCGTGCTGCACGCATCGGCGTTCGCGCTGGCAGCATGACGTCTGGCCGGCAGCGCCGCCGGCCCTGCCCCCGACTGGACAGCCGCATGAGCAGTGACGAATCAGGCACTGACGACGATGACGTCTCGATCGACGACATCGAACTCGAGGCCCGTGCTGCCATGCGTGCTGGCGATCTCGAGGCCGAGATCGACCTGCGGTCGACGGCAGCGCAGTTCCACATCGAGGAGGGCGAGCCAGGGCGTGCCGTCGAGCACTGCGAGCGGCTCATCGATATCCACTCCGGCGCACAGGGGCCGCGCAGCGACGCAGCAATGGTGTGGCGTGGGTTTCTCGGCCGCGCCTACACCGAGGCTCGCCTCTACGACCGTGCCGAGGAAGTGCTGCGCGAGCTGCTGCTCGACCGGACGATGGTCCTCGGGCCCGACCACCCGTCGACGCTCGTCACTCGCGGCAACCTGGCTCGGGCGATCGGACGTGGGGGGCGGCCGAAGGAGGCACTCGAGCTGGCCGAGCAGCTGCTCGCCGACCGGCTGCGAATTCTCGGGCCCGACCATCCCTCGACGCTCGACTCACGCGGCCACGTTGCCCAGTTGCACGACCTTGCTGGCGATCCGGTCACGGCGCTGCGGATGCTGCGCGAGCTGCTCGCCGACCGCCAGCGAGTGCTGCCGCCGGACGACCCCGCGATTCTCTCTACGCAGCACAACATCGCCGTCGTATCGGCGGTTGTCGACGGCAGCGATCGCGGCATCTTCGAGCTCGATGCCAACGTGGCGCGCCTCATCGACGAACTCGGCGACGATCATCCCGACACGCTGCTGGCCCGATCGCTGCGGTGCGAGCACCTGATGCGACTCGGATGGCACGCCGCCGCTGCCAACGAACTGGTCGAGGTGCTGAGCGCGCGGGTGCGAGTGCTCGGCGAGTTCTCGCCCTCGACGATCCTCAGCCACCGGATGTATCTCGACTGCCTCGTGCACCTCGACCGAGCCGATGAGGCGCTGCCGCAGCTTCGTGCCTGCGAACGAGCCGCCACGGTGGTGCTGGGCGACGATTCACTCGACACCGCTGCCGTGCGGCGGGTGCTCGTTCGGGCACTTGTCGCGTGCGGCGAGCGCACCGAGGCCGAGAGCGTCTGGCGCCAGTTGCCCGAGGGCAGCGATGGCAGCCCGCTCGCCGAGTAGGCGCTCGGCGCCGGTTGCGACGGCGGTCAGCCCGGTGCTGGCGAGACGGGGTCGATGCGCCAGCCGGGGCATTCGTCGCGCAGCAGGTTGCGGATGCGTCCCCACTCGCTCTGGTCCATCGAGAGCCCCCAGCGCACCTTGATCGCCACCCAGTCGCCGAGGTAGGTGCACCAGTACGAACGCAGCGGCGGCATCCAGTTGCTCGGATCGGCGTCCGACTTCGACTGGTTCACGTTGTCGGTGACGGCCCGCAGGCTGCGAGGATCGGTGAGGTCGTTGGCGAATGC
>JBJOMQ010000024.1:0-19086 GCA_046052275.1 Actinomycetota bacterium
CTGTTCTTCCTCGCAGAGTTCATGAACACCATCACCATGAGCGGTGTCATCGTCACCCTCTTCTTCGGCGGACCGCAGCCCATCGCCATCGGCAGCAACGAGAACCTGCTGTCGTTCCTCGGGCCATTCAGTGGCACGGTGTGGCTGCTGCTCAAGGTGCTCGTGTTCCTGTACGTCTACGTCTGGATCCGCGCCACGCTTCCTCGCCTGCGGTACGACCAGCTCATGAATCTCGGTTGGAAGCTGATGATCCCGGTTGCCCTCGGCTGGTTCATGCTGCTGGCAGCATTTCGAGTCGGACGCGATGCCGGCTGGAACCTGTGGGCCGTCGGCAGCGTGTCGATCGTGGTACTCGCCGTCGGCGCCTCGGCGCTGCAGGCCGCAGGTCGCGCCAGTGCCCGGGCACGTGAGCGAGAAGGGGCGATGTTCTGATGGGCTACCTCGACGGATTCCTCGTCACGATCCGCCAGCACCGCATCTTCGGCGGCGAGCGGGTCACCACGGCATATTCGGGCGGTCGCGTCGCGAAGAAGGGCAAGAGCACCGAGGGGCGCGACGAGAAGGTCGCCAAGCCCGAGCGGCTTCACGGGCGTCACGTGCTCAATCGCTACGACGACGGCATGGAGAAGTGCATCGGCTGCGAACTCTGCGCCGGTGTCTGCCCAGCGAAGTGCATCTACGTGCGCGGCGCTGACAACGATCCCGAGAACCCCACCTCGCCTGGTGAGCGATTCGGCTTCGTCTACGAGATCAACTATCTGCGCTGCATCCACTGCGACCTCTGCGTCGAGGCATGCCCGACCGAGGCGATCACAGAGAGCAAGTTGTTCGAGTTCTCGTTCACCAATCGCCGCGACGCCGTGTACTCCAAGGCCGAGCTCGTCGTCGGCGACGACGGCAAGCCCAAGCAGCTGCCGTGGGAGGACTGGCGTGCGGGGGAGGACCTGCTCACGAGCGGATGGATGCGAGCAACGTCCGCGAGCGGCGACGCCGACTTCGTGGGTGAGGTGGGCTGGAGCAGCGAGCTTGGGTACGGCACCCGCGCCCCCGAGCCGCCGCAGCAGCAGGCCGATGCGCCGAAGACGGTGAGGGCTGTCGGCAGATGATCGAACTGTTCGTCTTCGTCGCTGCCTCGGCGATGGTGCTTGTCGGAGCACTCGGTGTGGTGCTGCGCCGGCACCCCGTGCACGCTGCGCTCAGCCTGGTGCTCACGCTCTTCGGCGTCGCAGTGCACTTCGTGGCGCTGGCGGCCGACTTCCTGGCAGCAGTCCAGGTCATCGTCTATGCGGGTGCGATCGTCGTGCTGTTCCTGTTCGTGATCATGCTCCTGGGCGTCGATCGGCTCGAGGACCTCAGAATCGAGCCGTTCAAGGTGCAGCGTCCCGTGGCGGTAGTCATCGGGGTCGCGATGGTGAGTCTGCTCGGCATCGCCGTGGCGGTGTCGAGCGACACCGGTACGGCCACTCCTGGCGAGGGTGTCGCTGTGACCGGCTTCGAGGGCGAGGCATTGCACGATGGCAACATCGTCGCTCTCGCCCGCAACGTGTTCGGGCGCCACGTATTCGCCTTCGAACTCACCTCAGTGCTGCTGGTGGTGGCAGTGGTCGGCACAGTGGTGCTCGCTCGCCGTCCTCGTCGCGGCGAGGCGACGCCAGACGGGGCGGCATCATGAGCGCCGTCGCGGCTCCCACGACGACGTGGTATCTGGTTCTTGCTGCGGCCGTCTTCTCGATCGGCGTCGTCGGTGTCATGGTCCGCCGCAATCCACTCATCATGTTCATGTGCATCGAGCTGATGCTCAATGCCGCCAACCTGTCATTCGTGGCACTCGCCGAGCGACTCGGTGATATCGAGGGTCAGTCAGTGGTGCTGTTCGTGATGGTGGTTGCGGCTGCCGAGGTCGTGGTCGGACTGGGACTCATCGTTGCCATCTATCGTCGTCGACCGAATGTCACCGCCGACGATCTCATCGAGTTGAAGGGCTGACAGATGCTCGACCTCATCTGGCTCATCCCTGCCCTTCCGCTTGTCGGCTTCCTGGTGCTTCTTGTCCTCGGACGCCGACTCGGCGATCCGCGAGCCGGGTACCTGGCCACCGCCATGGTGGCGGGCTCGTTCCTCGTCAGCGTCGGTGTGTTCCTCGAGCTGCTCGGCCTGCCATCCGAGGAGCGTCACGAGGTGCAGCGACTGTTCACCTGGGTGCCGCTCGGAGACGTGAGCGTCGACCTCGCCTTCCTCGCCGATCCGCTCAGCCTCACGATGTGCCTGTTCGTCACTGGCATCGGCACCCTCATCCACCTCTATGCCACCGGGTACATGCACGGCGACTCCCGGTACAGCAAGTTCTTCCTCTACCTCAACCTGTTTGCCTTCAGCATGCTCATGCTGGTTCTCGGGTCGAACCTGCTGGTGACGTTCCTCGGCTGGGAAGGCGTCGGCGCCTGCTCCTACTTCCTCATCAGCTTCTGGCACGAGCGAGATAGCGCTGCGACGGCCGGGAAGAAGGCGTTCGTCACCAACCGTGTCGGTGACTGGGGCCTGATGATGGCGATGTTCTTCGCCCTGTGGTCGCTTGGCTCACTCGACTACCTCCACATCTCCGAGAGCGCCACCGCCCTTTCCACCACCACCGCGACGGCAATCGCACTGTTCGCATTCATCGGCGCCTGCGGCAAGAGTGCCCAGTTGCCGCTCTACCTGTGGCTTCCCGATGCGATGGAGGGCCCCACGCCTGTCTCGGCGCTCATCCACGCAGCCACGATGGTCACAGCGGGCGTCTTCCTGATGGTTCGCCTCAATCCAGTGCTGGCAGTGGCGGCCGACTACGCCAGCTGGGTGATCGCCGGGGTCGGGCTTGCCACCGCACTCTTCGCTGCCACCATTGCGGTAGCGCAGAACGACATCAAGAAGGTCCTTGCCTACTCGACCGTCAGCCAGCTCGGCTTCATGTTCCTCGCGGTCGGCTCGGGCGCCTATGTCGCCGCCGTGTTCCACATGGTGACGCACGCATTCTTCAAGGCACTCCTGTTCCTCGGCTCTGGGTCGGTGATCCACGGCATGCACCACGAGCAGGACATGCGCCGTATGGGAGCACTGCGCATCGCCATGCCCGTGACAGCGGGAACCTTCATCATCGGATGGCTCGCAATTGCCGGAGTGCCGCCCTTTGCGGGGTTCTGGAGCAAGGACGAAATCCTGCTCTTCGCCTACGACAAGTCACCGGTGCTCTATGCGCTCGGCCTCGTGGCAGCCATCCTCACCGCGTACTACATGACTCGCCAGGTCGTCATGGTGTTCTTCGGCGAGGCCCGTTGGCACGACGCCCACGACGAGCACGGCGCACACGGCGACTTCACGCCGCACGAGAGCCCGCGGGTGATGCTCATCCCGTTGGTGGTGCTTGCCGGGCTGTCGATCGTCGGCGGTGCAATGCAATTGCCGTTCAGCAAGAGCCTCCATCGTCTCGAGCACTGGCTCGAGCCAGTCGTCGAGCGGGGTGAGCACCACCTGACCGATGCGGCGAAGGACATCAAGTACGTGCTGATGGCGGCAGCGATTGTCGTCGCCCTGGCAGGCGTCGCCGCCGGTCTCGCTGTGTACGCAGCCCGCCGATTCCGTGCCGTTGAGCCTCGTGTGCTGGCCGAGGGCTGGTACTACGACCGCGCCGTCACGTCGTTCATGGGTGGGCCGGGCCGCAAGGCCTTCGATGGCATCACGGCGCTCGACGCACGGGCGGTCGATGGGGCAGTCAACGGCACGGGGCGCCTGGTGCAGCAGTTCGGTTCACAGGTGCGCCGCCTGCAAACCGGCAACATGCGCACGTACGCAGCAGCGATTGCAGTCGGCGTGGTAGGGCTGCTGGTGTGGTTCGTGATCCTGAGGGGAGTGCTGTGATGCTGGGCGCATCGACGACGCCAGTCGACTTCCCGGCGCTCTCGCTGCTGGTTCTGCTCCCGGTTCTGGGCGCCGCGGCCGTTGCGCTCATACCGAGGCGACAGGGCGACATCGCCAAGGTGGTCGGACTCCTCACGAGCGTTGCCACCGGCGCGATCGCGCTCTGGGTTCTCTTTGCCTTCGAATCCGGTGCCGAGGGCTTCCAGTTCGTGTCGCAGCATCCGTGGATCGACGACTGGGGCATCTCATGGCACCTCGGCGTCGACGGCATCTCGTTGTTGCTCGTGGCGCTCACGGGCGTGCTGTTCCCGCTGGTCATCGCTGGCGTCGACCCGCACCACGACCACCAGCGCTACCTGGCGTGGATGCTGCTGCTCGAGGCCGGCGTGATGGGCAGTTTCGTGAGCCTCGACCTGTTCCTGTTCTTTGTCTTCTTCGAGATCGTGCTGGTCCCGATGTACTTCCTCATCGGCGGTTGGGGATACGACCAGCGCGTCTACGCCGCCACCAAGTTCTTCCTGTTCACGATGGCCGGATCCGCGTTCATGCTGGTGGGCATCGTGGCCACGGCGGTGATCGCGAAAGCCGACGACGGTGCCGTGACCTTCGATCTGGTGAAGATCGCCGAGAACGCCGACTTCGCCACGTCGACAGGACGCTGGCTGTTCGCTGCCTTCGCAATTGCCTTTGCCGTGAAGGTGCCGCTCTTCCCGGTGCACACGTGGCTGCCGGATGCGCACACTCAGGCTCCCACCGGCGGCTCGGTGATTCTCGCTGGCGTGCTGCTGAAGCTCGGCACCTACGGGCTGCTCAGATTCGGCGTCTACCTCTTCCCCGAGGCCGCAGTCTGGGCACGCCCGGTGTTCCTGACGCTGGCAACCATCGGCATCATCTGGGGTGCCATTGCCGCCACGATGCAGCGCGACCTGAAGCGAGTGGTGGCGTATTCGTCGGTGGCGCACCTCGGGTTCATCGTGCTCGGAACATTTGCCCTGACGTCGGCCGCCGTCACCGGTGGCCTCATCCAGAACATCAACCACGGCGTCAGCACAGGTGCCCTGTTCCTGCTCGTCGGGATGATCTACGAGCGGCGGCACACCCGTGAGATCTCCGAGTTGAAGGGCCTCCAGAAGGTCGCCCCAGTGTTCGCGGGCTTCTTCACCATCGTGATGCTCAGCAGCATCGGCGTCCCGGGCCTCAACGGCTTCGTCGGCGAGTTCATGGTGCTGATCGGCTCGTTCGGCTCGGCGCGGTGGTGGGTCACCATTGCGGCGACCGGCGTCATCATCGCTGCGCTCTACCTGCTGTGGGCCTACCAGCGCGTGTTCCACACCGAGCCGGATGCAGCGAACTCGTCGTTTCCCGAGCTTCGCTGGCGAGAGGGGATGCTGTTGGCACCCTTCGTGGTGCTCATCGTGTTCTGCGGCGTGTACCCGAAGCCGATGATCGACCGGGTGCAGCCGGCCGTCGACTCACTGCTTGCGCACGTCGAGGAGCGCAGCGGGTGGTCACAACCGACACCTGACGAGCCCGTCGTTCCAGTCGAGGAGCCCGGCGAGCAGGAAGGCGAGGACTGATGGGCACCGACATCCTCGACGTGATGGAGACACCCGTTCTCGACTGGTTCGCCCTCAGCCCGCTGCTCGTGCTGCTGGGTGTGGCGCTCGTGATGCTCGCCGTGGGTGCGCTCACCCCGCCATGGCCTCGGCATCTCGCGACCGCCGTCACCTGCACCGCCGGCGTCGCCGTCGGCGTGCTGGGCGTCCTGCTGTGGCGGCAGGTCGACAAGGAGGGCACATCGCTCCTCGTCAACGATGCAGTGCAGCTCGACAAGCTCACCGTCTGGTCGATGCTCATCGCGGCGGTCGGACTCGTGATGGTGTCACTGACATCCGACGGATTCGGCGAACGCGAGAATCTTGCCCAGCCCGAGACGCACGCCCTCTACCTGCTCGCTGCACTCGGTGCCATCGTCATGGCCGGCGCCAACAGCCTCATCGTGCTGTTCCTTGCGCTCGAGACCATGTCCCTCGCCCTCTACGTGCTCGTGGCCAGCCATCGGCGGCGGACGGCAAGCCAGGAGAGTGGTCTCAAGTACTTCGTCCTCGGAGGATTCTCGTCGGCGGTGTTCCTCTACGGCGTTGCGCTGGTCTACGGCGGCACCGGCTCGACGGAGATCACGAGGATGCTCGTGGCGCTCGATCGCCAGGTCGACCTCGATCCGATGAACGAGACGATGATGCTCGCAGGTGTGGCGCTCATCATCGTGGGCCTTGCGTTCAAGGTTGGAGCCGTGCCATTCCACTCGTGGGTCGCCGACGTCTATCAGGGTGCCCCGACCCCTGTGACCTCATTCATGGCGTCTGTTGCGAAGGCGGCAGCGTTCGTGGCCATGCTGCGAGTTCTCCTCGTCGGACTCGGTCACTGGGCCGACGACTACCGACCCGTGATTGCGACTCTCGCAGTGCTCACTCTCGTCGTGGGCTCGGTGATGGCGATCGTGCAGACCGACGTCAAGCGGATGCTGGCATTCTCGTCCGTCAGCCATGCCGGGTTCATGCTCGTGGGCGTCGAGGCAGCGGCGCACGTTCCCGGGACACTCGAGAGCGACGGGACGTCGTCGGTGCTGCTCTATGTGCTCGTGTATTCGGTGCTCGTGCTCGGCACATTCGCGGTTGTAACGGCCGTCTCTGGGAATGGTGATGTAGCGACATCGCTCGATTCCTTCCGCGGCTTGGGCCGCAGCCGGCCGGCCATGGCGCTGGCAATGACTGTGCTGCTGCTCGCCCAGGCGGGAGTGCCGCTCACCAGCGGGTTCGTCGCCAAGTTCGGCGTGATCTCGGCGGCGGCGGGTGAGAAGAGCTGGCTGCTCGCAGTGCTGGCAATGGTGTCGGCGGTGATCGCCGCCTATCTCTACCTTCGCATCATGATCAGCATGTGGGTGGCCGATCCGGTCGCTGGCGACGATGCCCGTCCGCCGGTACAGGTGTCGCGTCCGATCGCAGCCGTGGTGGCGATGTCGGTTGCCTTCACGCTCTTCGTCGGGGTGCTTCCCGGCCCGCTCGTCGGCATCACGCCGTAAGGGCCCGCTCAGGCGCTGGCGGCAACGAGGGCGTCGAACAGACGCTGCTGCTCTGCGTCGGTATCGGCACCGTCCTCGGGATGCCACTGCGTTGCGGTGATCCAGCGGGCGCTGTCGACCTCGACTGCGTGCACCATGCCGTCGTTGGTGGTGCCCACCACGCGCAGTCCCTCTCCCACCCGGTCGATGGCTTGGTGGTGGACGCAGTGCGACCGAGCCGACACGGCGCTGCCGACGGCAGCCGCAAGTCGCGATGTGGGATCGAGCGTGACAGCGTGGTGAGCGAACCAGTGGTCCTCACTGCCGATGTGCTGGTGGAGGGTTCCGCCCATTGCCACATTCAGCACCTGCAGTCCGCGGCAGATGGCCAGCATCGGCGTGTCGGTGTGGACCGCCGCTCGTGCGATGGCGAGCTCGACGGCGTCGTGCTCGGGAACAATGCCGTAGAGCTGCTCTGCCGTGGGCTGCTGACCGTAGTGGCGTGGATCGACATCGCCACCGCCATGCAGCACGAGCCCGTCGACCCGCGTGACGATTTCGACGACGTCGTCGACGAGGTCGGTGATGGGCGGCAACATCACCGGTGCGCCGCCGGCCCGGGTAATCGCCTCGAAGTAGCGACGACCGGCTGCAAACGGCTCACCGCGCACACCTTCGGCCTTCGGTGAGTACCGACCAACGATGAGGATGAGCGGTCGCGTCATTCGGCGACATCCGCTGGGTCGATGACATGGCCCGCAGCTCTGCGCACCAGAGCGTCGTAGATCGCCTGCTGCGGCTGACTGTGCGTGGCGGTGTCCTCGGGATGCCACTGGGCTCCCACCACCCACGAGGCACTCGGCAGCTCGACTGCCTCGAGTTGACCGTCGGGTGCCCAGCCGCACTCGACGAGGCCCTCAGCAACTCGGTCGAGACCCTGGTGGTGCACCGAATGGCAGTGCTCGAGCCGGGTGGTGCCCGTGGCGACAGCCAGCCTGCACCCATCGGCGAGCGCCACCTCGTGCTCGCGCATCCAGTGGTCGCTGCTCCCGATGTCCTGGCGCAGGGTGCCGCCGAGGGCGACATTGAGCACCTGCATTCCCCGGCAGAGCGCGAGCATCGGCAGGTCGAGCTCGATGGCGGCGAGGCACACGGCGATATCGAGTTCGTCGTGCTCGGGCACGATGCCGTACAGGGTGTCGTCGTCGGGCTCCTGGCCGTAGCGCCGAGGGTCGACGTCGCCGCCCCCGGGCAGCAGAACCCCGTCGAAATGCTGCAGCACGGTGTGCGCATTACGCGCCAACTGGCGGATCGGCGGCACGAGCACCGGCACGCCGCCGGCCCGGGCGACCGCTCTCGAGTACGGCTGGCTGCTGCTGAATGCGTCGCGCTTGCCCTCGTCGGAGAACGTGAGCGTCCTGGCGCACACGGCGATCAGCGGGGGCGGCTGGCTCATGCGGACATTCTTGCCGATCGCCCACGCTCGGTAGGCGGCGGTACCCTCGCCGGCGTGCAGACACTCACTCTTGTCAATCCGGCCGACGGCACGCCGATCGGCGAGCAGGCGCTAGCGACGGCGGCCGACGCCGACGCGGCGATCGAGCGCGCGGCGGCTGCCTCGCCGTCGTGGCGCGCCGTTGCGCCGGCCGACCGTGCACGACTGCTGCGACGGTTCGCCGACACCGTCGCACAGCACGCCGACGAGCTGGCGCTGCTCGAGACGCGCAACATGGGCATGCCCATCGGCAGCGCCCGTTGGTGCGCCAACGCAGCCGCAGACGTCATCCACTACTTCGCTGGCGCCGTCGAGAAGCATGTCGGGAGCACCATCCCCGTCGCTGGCGGGATCGACGTCACGTTCCATGAGCCGCTCGGTGTGGTGGGCCTCATCACGCCGTGGAACTTCCCAGTGCTGATGGCCTCGTGGAAGATCGGCCCAGCGCTCGCCGCCGGCAACACTGCGGTGCTGAAGCCGGCCGAGATCACTCCGCTCACGGCGATACGCCTCGGCGAACTGGCCCTCGAGGCCGGAATTCCTCCCGGCGTGCTCAACGTGGTGGTCGGTACCGGCGACGAGGTGGGCTGGCGACTCGTCACCCACCCGCAGGTGCGCAAGGTCGCCTTCACCGGCAGCACGGCAGTCGGCAAGCGGATCATGGCCGGCTGTGCCGACCAGGTGAAGCGTGTCACCCTCGAGCTGGGTGGAAAGAGCGCCAACATCGTCTTCGCCGACGCAGATCTCGAGAAGGCGGCGGCTTCGGCGCCGGGAGCGGTGTTCGACAATTCCGGACAGGACTGCTGCGCCAGAAGCCGGGTGCTCGTCGAGCGGCGCGTCTTCGACCGATTCCTCGATCTCTTCATCGACGCCGCCCGGAAATGGAGGGTCGGTGATCCGATGGCAGACGACACAGCGATGGGGCCGCTCGTTACCGCTCAGCACCTCGCGCGCGTTCGAGGGTTCACTGACTCGCTCGACACGGTCTTCACCGGCGACGCCCCGAGCGGCCCCGGCTTCTGGCATCCGGTGATGATCGCCGCACCCGGCGACCCGTCGGCACCGGTGTGCCGCGACGAGGTCTTCGGACCGGTTGCGGTAGTACTGCCCTTTGACGACGAGGCCGATGCAGTCCGGCTCTGCAACGACTCTGACTACGGTCTCTCGGGCTCGATCTGGACATCCGACAGCGCGCGGGCGCTTCGGATGGCACGAGCGGTCGAGGCCGGTGCGCTGAGTGTCAATTCGAACTCCTCGGTCCGCTACAGCACGCCGTTCGGCGGCTTCAAGCAGAGCGGCCTCGGCAGAGAGCACAGCATGCACGTGCTCGATCACTACACCGAACTGAAGAACGTCTTCATCGCCACCTCCTGACGCAGGCGCCACCAGACAGCGCCCTGCTGCGATACCGTGCTCGGCCATGCGTGCGCTGCTCATCTCCAACTACTACGACGCCGATCCCGGCTTCGTCGGCCAGAGCTTCCGCCGCCACGGCTACTCGTTCACCGAGTGCCACCGCGAGCGGCAGTCGGACTGGCCGGCGCTCGATGGCCACGACCTCGTGGTCTCCCTCGGGAGCGACTGGAGCGTCTACTGGCCGCATGTCGCCACCGAGGTGGCAGGCGAGGCCGAGCTGATCCGCTCGGCGCACGACGCCGGTGTGCCGGTCTTCGGCATCTGCTTCGGCAACCAGATCATGGCGCACGCCCTTGGCGGCACGGTCGAGCGAGCTCGCGAGCCCGAGATCGGCTGGTACGAGATCGTGTCCGACGTGCCTGAGGCGATTGCTCCCGGCCCGTGGTTCCAGTGGCATAGCGACGTGGTCACTGTGCCCGGCACGGCCACCGAGCTCGCGAGGTCGGCGGTCGGTCCGCAGGCGTGGCGACTCGGCCGCAGTTTCTGCACGCAGTTCCACCCGGAGGTGAGTGAGTCGATCGTCCGCCGCTGGGTCGAGGGTGGTGGCGACGCCGAGGCGCAGAAGTACGGACGCGACCCTACGGCGCTCGTCGCCGACACCAGGCGAAATGTCGCCGATTCGCGTCCGAACGCCGAACGTCTCGTCGACTGGTTCGTCGCCGAGGTTGCTTCGAGCTGACCCTGCGCTAGCCGGCTGCGTCGACCAGCCAGGTGTCGAAGTCGGTTCCGGCAACGAGCGCCTCGCAGTTCCCGAGTCGGCTGTCTGCGTAGGCGGCAAAGTCGGTGTCGAGTTCGCTGATGGCCTGCTGCACGACGGCCCACATCCCCTCGCGGAACTCGCTCATCACCTTCATCAACTGCAGTCGCGCCCAATCGGTCGTGCGCACGCTGCCGTAATAGGCGTGCAGTAGCGCCTCGTCACCCGCTGCGCCCAGTCCGCAGTTGACGCTGAGATTGCCGAGGTCGAACGACGGGTCATTCATCCCGGCGTACTCGTAGTCGAGCAGGAGAATGCGCGGTGCCGCACCGTCATCTCGCTGGCGTTCGAACAGGACATTGCCCGGCAGCAAGTCGTTGTGGCACGGCACGAGGGGCACCGGTGACTGGCGCATCGCTTCCTCGATCCGGCGGCTGGCGGCATGCAGCCGCTCGAACCGTGCTGGTACCACCACGCCGTGAGCGGCTGCGTCGCGGGCATGTTGTTCGACGACTCGATGCACGGGAAACGATGCCCGAAGCGGCGGTCCGGAGTGGAAGCGCCGCAGCAGCCCGACCACGTCGGCGAGCCGCTCTACGAATGGCTCGCCCTCGAGATGGAACCCGTCGACGTACTCGATGAGCGACGTGCCGACCACCGGCAGCGTGGTCAGGATGGCTGGGCCGATTCCTTGCGATGCAGCCCGCGTCGCTGCCTCGGCCTCGTTGGCGCGGTCGATGCCAAGGAGTTCGGTGCGTGCGCCGGGAAGTCGCGCAACGGCGCGCTGTCCACCAGCGGTCACGAGCACGTTGCGATTGGTGATGCCGCCGGTGAGCTCGCGTACCTCGAGGTCGGGTACGTCCCAGCCGGGGCACTGTCGGACTAACTCCGCGACCACGCTGAGCGGATCACGTCCAGCGGCGGGAGCGTCGGCGCCATCTGAGTGGGTCACAGGGGCGATGTGTAGCACCGCTCGGCGTCGGGTGTCGTCAGGGAGGCTGCACCCGGGGCCGAAGGGGTCTGGCAGAGTGTGGACTATCTGCGATCTTCGAGGGGTGGGCGATGGAGCGCGACGGCTGCGTGCTGGCGATCGATCTCGGCACGGGCGGGCCGAAAGCCGCACTCGTCGATCGTGCGGGCTCGACACTGGCGTGGCGCAGCATGCCGGTGTCCACGACATTCGTCGAGGGCGGCGGGGCCGAGCAGGATCCGCTCGAGATGTGGTCGGCCATCGTGGCAGCGTGTCGGGCCGTTCTCGCCGCAGTGCAGCCACAGCCTCCGATCGCGGCAGTGGCGGTGACGAGCCAGTACATGAGCCTGGTGCCCGTTGCCGCCGATGGGCTGCCGACCGGCCCGAGCATCATCTGGATGGACACGCGCGGCGCCGACCACAATCTCGAACTTCTCACTGACGAGTCGTTCTCGCTCTTCGTCGAACGCCACGGGCTGCTGCCGCTGCCGACCGGGCACGACAACGTCGCCCATTCGTGGGTGCTGCGGACCTTCCACCCAGCGGCCTACGCAGCAGCGGCAGCACTGGTCGAGCCGATGGACTACGTCACTGCCCGCCTGACTGGCCGCATCACGTCGACCCAGAGCACGTCGTTCTCGTTCCTGTCGGTCGACAATCGCACATGGGGGAGTGCCGAGCATTCCGCAGAGCTGCTCGCAGCGTCGGGGCTCGACCCCGACAAGCTGGCACCACTGGTGCCGATGTCGGGTGTCATCGGCGAAGTCCGCCCGTCGGTCGCCTCCGAACTCGGGATCCCCGAGGGAGTCCCGGTGGTGCCGGGCACGATCGACTCGATCACATCGGCGCTGGGCACTGCGGCGATGTCGCCGACCGACGCGTCGGCGGTAATCGGCACCACCTCAGTGATCGTCACGCACATCGGCGAGCACCGCAGCGATCTGCTGGCCGGCATCGTGGCCGTGCCGAGCCCGCTGCGCGGGATGTACTACGTGATGGCCGAGAACGGCATCGGCGGCCGTGCATTCGAGTGGGCGCAGCGGATCCTCGGCTACGAGTCGCCCGATGCAGCGTTCGGCGATGCCGCACAGGTTCCGGCGGGCAGTGATGGCGCTGGCTTCATGCCGTGGCTGCTGGGATCGCTTGCGCCGCAGCAGAACGACGACGTGCGCGGCGCCTTCGTCGGCCTCGACCTCCGGCACGACCGGCGCCACCTCATCAGGGCTGCGGCCGAGGGCGTGGCCGTGAACCTCGCCTGGTTGCTGCCAGCGGTGGAGGCCTTCACTGGACACCGCCCCGAGCTGCTGCGGTTCGGGGGCGGCGGTGCACTGTCACCGCTGTGGGCGCAGATGCTCGCCGATGCAACCGAGGTGCCGGTGCACCGACTCTCCGAACCCCGTGCGGCCAATGCGCGCGGCGCCGCCTTCCTGGCCTTTGCAGACCTCGGCATGATCGACATCGACGAGGTGCCGTCGCTGATGGCGGTCGCACAAGTGCACGAGCCTGAGCCGGCAGGCACGACAGTGCTACGCGGGGCCCGTGAGCGCCTCATTGCGCTGCATCCCGCCCTCGCCGTCCACGGCAACGCAAGGTGGCAGGTGCCGCCCCCGGTCGGGTGAGCGACACGCTTCGGGCGACGCCGCCCAGCATTTCCTGCCGCTTCGGGCCCGCGTAGTAGCGTCGGCCCCGATGTCCTCCTTCCTGCGCGACTACCTCACAGTCGTCTGGTTCGCCGCAATCGCCCTCGTGCTGGCCAGCCTGCTGCTCGGCATCTCGGCGCTCGTTCGGCCCAACAAGCCGTCGGCTGAGAAGTCGATCGCCTATGAGAGCGGCGTCGACCCCGTCGGCGACGGCTGGTCGCAGAGCCAGGTCCGGTACTACATCTTCGCCCTGCTGTTCGTGGTCTTCGATGTCGAGGCCGTATTCATCTTCCCGTGGGCGACCCAGCTCGAGCGCTACGGCGCCTTCGGCCTGGTCGAAATGGGAATCTTCGTCGCCGTTCTGCTCCTTGGCCTCGTGTATGCGTGGCGCAAGGGCGTGCTTCGCTGGGTGTGATCTGATGGGACTCGTCGACCGTGGGCGCATGCCCAAGCCACTCACCGCGCTGTTCAACATGGGGCGGTCGTACAGCCTGTGGGTGTACCAGTGGGGCCTGGCCTGCTGCGCGATCGAGATGGGCGCTGCATTCGCCTCGCCTCGATACGACGTGATGCGCCTCGGCGTCATTCCGCTTCCGGCGAGTCCGCGCCAGGCCGACCTCGTCGTGATCTCTGGCACCGTCACCGACAAGATGGCCCCTGCGATCAAGCGGCTCTACGAGCAGATGCCCGAACCCAAGTACGTCATCAGCATGGGCAGTTGCGCCAATTGCGGCGGCCCCTACTGGGACAGCTATTCCGTCACCAAGGGCGTCGACCAGATCATTCCGGTCGACGTCTACGTGCCGGGTTGCCCGCCTCGCCCCGAGGCGCTGCTCGAGGGCATCGTGCTGCTGCAGCAACGGATCAAGAACGAGGACATGGGGGCTCGCTGGCGCGGCGAGGGAAGTCGCCCGATGTCTGCCGCCCGCGAGCCGATCGTGGTGGGGGGTGGCTCCATTGGCTGATGCACCCGTGGCCGCACTTCCCGGCGATGCACTTCGCGAGGGCGTTGTCTCGACGCTGCGCGAGCACCTCGGCGAGGCACTGCTCGACAGCCTGGTGAAGCCCGGCGACGACGTGTGGGTCCGTGTCCGCACCTCCGACTGGCGACGCACCGGCGAGGTCCTGCGCGACGTGCTCGGGTGCGACTACTTCTGCTTCCTCTCGGGAATCGACTGGATGCCCAGCCCCTACGGACGGGGCGAGGACGATCCCTCCGAGCCGCCGCCCGAGCGCGACATGTCGGTCCGGCAGGGCTATGCCGGCGGTGACACGCGGATGCAGGTCTTCGCCCGCGTCGTCAACGTCGAGCGCAAGTTCGGTGTCACCGTGAAGGCAGACGTCGACGATGCCTCGCCCTCGATCGCTTCCTGGGCACAGGTCTACGCCGGTGCCAACTGGCACGAGCGCGAGTGCCACGAGATGTTCGGCATCGGATTCGAGGGCCACCCCGACCTTCGCAACATGTACCTGCCATCTGATTTCGAGGGCTATCCGCTGCGGAAGGACTTTCCGCTGCTGGCCCGCATGGTGCGTCCCTGGCCCGGCATCGCCGATGTCGAGCCGCTCCCCGGCGACGAGAGTGAGGATGGCGAATGACCGATCTCGCTGATCGCCAGAAGCTCAGTTACATCGCGGCGCAGGCCGCCGACGCACGCCTGAACGTCGAACTCGAGACCGAGGGAATGACCCTCAACATCGGCCCCCAGCACCCGGCGACACACGGCACGCTGCGCATCATCGTCCGCCTCGACGGCGAGCAGGTGGTGTGGGCCGAGCCGTCGGCGGGCTACATGCATCGCGGCTACGAGAAGCTCACCGAGGTGCGCACATTCCCGCAGGTGACAGCGCTCATCAACCGCATCGACTGGCTCGGGAGTTTCGCGAACGAGGTGCCGTTCATCCTCGCAGCCGAGAAGCTGATGGAGATCGAGGCGCCCACCAGGGCCCAGTACATCCGCACGATCCTGTTCGAGCTCAGCCGCATCGCCAATGTTTCGCTGTTCCTCGGTGACCTCGGGGTGCAGATCGGTGCTGTCACGCCCGTGTTCCTTGCCTTCCGCGACCGCGAATATGTGCTCAACCTCATCGAGGGCGCAACCGGCGGCCGATTCCACCCGAACTTCGACCGCATCGGCGGCCTCAAGGACGACCTGCCCGCCGGGTGGATCGCAGAGACCAAGCAGGTGATGAAGAAGCTCCGTGGCTTCTGCGACGAGATGGAAGATCTGCTGTTCGGCAACGAGATCTTCCAGAGCCGCCTGCGCGGCATCGGCGTCATCCCCGCCGAGGTTGCCAAGCAGTTCGGTCTCAGCGGCGCCAACCTGCGGGCGAGCGGCGTCGACTACGACCTCCGCCGCGACCAGACGTTGCCCATGGCCTGGAACAAGGCCGACTGGAAGGTGTGGACGCACCCCGACGGCGACAGCTACGCCCGCTGCTGGGTGCGGCTGCAGGAGGTTCGCGAGAGCACGCGTATCGTCGATCAACTGCTCGACGACCTGCCGTCCGGTCCGGTGATGGCCAAGGTGCCGCGCATCATCAAGGTGCCCGAGGGCGAGGCATGGGTGAGCACCGAGAACCCGCTCGGTGAGATGGGCTACTACGTGGTCAGCAAGGGCGATCTCGGCCCGTTCCGAGTGAAGATTCGCTCGGCGAGCTTCAACAACATCTCTGTCGTGCCGTGGGTGCTGCGCGGCGTGTACGTGCCCGACATCATTTCGATCCTTGCCTCGCTGTACTTCATCCTCGGAGACATCGATCGATGAGCCTGCTCGCGGCAGATCTTCCGTACTGGCTCACGTCGATCCTGCGCGTCGTAGGTGGGGCCGTGGCCGTGCTGCTGCCGGCCGGCACGATCGTGTACCTCTTCCTCTTCAAGATGATGAGTTTCATGCAGAGCCGACTCGGCCCGATGGAAGCCGGGCCGTACGGGTCGCTGCAGCTGGTCGCCGAAGTCGGCAAGTGGCTGCAGAAGGAAGACCTTGCGCCCGAGAACGCCGACAAGCGCATCTTCCGCCTGGCGCCGCTCATCGTGCTGGTGAGCACGTTCCTGCTCGTTGCCGTTGTCCCATTCGGGCCCGACGCGTACTTCACCGACTTCGACGCCGGCGTGTTCTACATGCTCGCTGTGTCGAGCATCAGCACGCTCGGCATCCTCATCGCCGGCTGGAGCAGCGCCAACAAGTACTCGCTCCTCGGCGGGTTGCGCGCCGCCGGCCAGCTCATCGCGTACGAGCTGCCGATGGTGCTCAGCGTGCTCGGCGTGGTCATCCAGGCGGGCACGATGAACCTGCAGCAGATCGTCGTTGCCCAGAACTCGGGGAGCATCTTCGGATGGGACGGACTGGGCTTCCCCTTCGTGCTCACCCAGTTCGTGGCGTTCGGCATCTTCATGATCTCGGTGCAGGCCGAGCTCACTCAGACTCCGTTCGACATGCCGATCGCCGAGAGCGAGCTTGTCTCGGGCTACATGACCGAGTACTCCGGTTTCCGCTTCCTGATGTTCTTCATCGCCGAGTTCGCCACGGCCGGCGTGTTCTCGATGATCGCCGCCGTGCTCTTCCTCGGCGGATGGGGCCTTCCGCACAGCTGGTTCGGCTGGGGCCCCGACACGGGGAGCATCGACAACTGGATGAACGTTGCTGGTCCGATCATCCTCGTCTCGAAGATGATGCTCCTCAGCGGCATCATCATGTGGGTCCGGTTCAGCTACCCCCGTCTGCGCGAGGACCAGCTGCAGCGCTTCGCCTGGAAGGTGCTCGTCCCGGTCTCGCTGGTGAACATCATGCTCACGGCGATCTTCAAGGTGGTGTTCTGACGATGGCCAAGCCCAAGGTTCCCGGCCTCCTGAAGGGCCTCGGCGTCACTGGCCGCACGCTCGTGCGGACGCTGAAGCCCCGAGCGCTCGGCGGCGGGTCGTCGACCGTGCAGTACCCGCACGAGAAGGAGGCGCCGCCCATCCGCGCCCGCGGTGTCATCGCCCTCCGCGAGGACAATTGCACGGCGTGCATGCTCTGCGCCCGAAGCTGTCCCGACTGGTGCATCTACATCGAGGCGCACAAGGATCTGGCACCACCGCGGCGGGCCGGCGGAGCCCCTCGAAAGGTGAACAAGCTCGACCGCTTCGACATCGACTACGCGCTGTGCATGTACTGCGGCATCTGCGTCGAGGTCTGCCCGTTCGATGCGCTGTTCTGGAGCCCCGAGTACGAGTACAGCGAGCCGCGAATCTCTGATCTTCTCCACGACAAGGAGAAGCTCGGCGAGTGGATGGAAACCGTGCCGGAAGCCCCCGGGCTCGAGGCCGGTGCCGAGAAGAAGAAGGGCAAGTGATGTCGGCCCTCGTCGCTGCGTCCGACATCGAGGTAGCGCAGTCGATCGGTTTTTACGTGATCGCTGCAGTGATGGTGGTCAATGCGCTTCGTGTCGTCACGTCGAAGAATGTCGTCCACGCCGCGCTGTCGCTCGTGCTGGTGATGGCTGGAGCCGCTGCGCTCTACGTCCTGCTGGCTGCCGAGTTCGTCGCTGTCACGCAGGTCCTCGTCTACATCGGCGCCGTCATGGTGCTGTTCCTCTTCGGGGTGATGCTCACCCGGGCACGTCTGGGCCGCGAGGCCGACCTCGACAACCGCAATCGCCTAGTCGGCATTCCGGTGGCGCTGCTGATGCTCGGTGTGATGGTGTACTCGCTGGTCGACGCGTTCGGCACCGACCGCGTCGGCCGGTCCTCGGGTGCCGATGCTGCCGATGTGAACTCCACGGCGGCCATCAGCGACCTCATCTTCTCGCCGTACCTGCTGCCGTTCTGGGCGCTGTCGTTCGTCCTGCTGGCTGCAGTGGTGGGCGCGATCGTGCTGGCGAGGAAGGACTGACATGCTGCTCAACAACTTCCTCGTGCTGGGAGCGGTCCTGTTCTGCATCGGCGTGTACGGGGTGATCGCCCGCAAGAACGCCGTGATGCTGCTGATGAGCGTCGAGCTGATCCTCAACTCGGTCAACATCAACCTGCTGGCCTTCGACCGCATTCACAATTCGCTCGACGGCAACGTGTTCGCGCTCTACATCATCGCCGTTGCTGCGGCCGAGGTGGGCGTTGGACTGGCCATGGTGCTGCTGGTCTACCGAAATCGCAAGAGCATCTCGCTCGATGAACTCTCGGAGATGAAGGGCTGATGGTGCTCGCTGCAGAGACCGAGAAGGCCATCGAGGCCACGGGCTGGTTCCTCGAGCACGCCTGGCTGGTGCCGGTGCTGCCCGCCGTCGCCTTCTTCCTGATCATCTTCTTCGGAAAGCGCATGCCGCGGGGCGGCAGCGAGTTCGGCATCGCCAGCATGGTCGGTGCCCTCGTGCTGTCCGCTGGCGCCGTCTTCCAGTGGATCTCTGCCTTCGGCCACAGTGAGGACAAGGAGGCGGCGGTGCTTCGGAGCGTCGTCGGCTTCGGGCGCTCGATTGCCGCTGAGGAAGGGGGCGAACACTCCCTCACATTCGTCGCCCCAGTGGTGCGCGAATGGGTGTGGTGGCAGAGCGGTGGCGTCGAGTTCAGCATCGGCCAGTACGTCGATGGCCTTGCGCTCCTGGCGCTCGTGCTGGTGGCATTCATCTCAACGCTCGTGCAGGTGTACTCCACCGAGTACGTCAACGGTGACCGGCGCTACACGCACTTCTTTGCATCGCTCACGCTCTTCTCGGCAGGGATGCTCAGCATGGTGGTGGCGCCCAACATGGTGCAGCTGATCCTCGGCTGGGAGATCATGGGGCTCTGCTCGTTCATGCTCATCGGCCACTGGTGGGAGGAATTGCCGAACGCGAAGGCGGCGCTGAAGGCGTTCTTCACCGTGCGCGTCGGCGACATGGGACTGCTCGTCGGCACAGCCATGCTGCTGGGCATCTTCGGCACGCTCGACATCGGGG
>JBJOMQ010000025.1:0-18838 GCA_046052275.1 Actinomycetota bacterium
GCCACCGGCATGAGCGTTCACGCCATCACCGAGACCGGCATCACGCTATTCGACGACGAGCCCGACATCCCCGAACCGGCGGACGAGCCCACCGGCGGCGACATCGAGCTGCTCGACATCCCCACCGAGGCCGGCTACGTGCTGACCACTGGCACGAGCATCGCCGAGAAGAAGCAGGAGCTGCGCGAGCGCAACATGGATATCGCCCGCCGGCTCGTCGACCTCACTGGCTGGACTCACGGACGCGTGCAGGCCGAGCTGAACCGCCTGGCGGGAATCTCGTCGGTCGGCGCTGCGACGAACGACCAACTCGAGCGCCGCGCCCGCCACGGTGAGGCGTGGCTGCGCCGCAGGTAGCCTCACGCCATGCCCGCACTCGGTGAGCACCACCCGGCATTCGAGGAATACTGCGAGTGCATCTTCGAACTGCAGGAAGACGAACTCTCGGTCGCCCAGGTCCGCATCGCTGAGCGCCTCCAGGTGAGCCGAGCCGCGGTCAGCGAGATGACCAAGCGCATGGCCGCAGAGGGGCTGATCCGCCTCGATGGCCGCGAGATCCAGCTCACGGTCGAGGGCCTCGCCATCGCCCAGCGCACCGTTCGCCGTCACCGCCTCGCCGAGCGCTTCCTCACCGACGTACTCGGACTCTCATGGGCCGAGGCCCACCACGAGGCCGGCAGATGGGAGCACGTCATGAGCGACGCTGTCGAGGAGGCGATGACCCGCGTGCTCGGCCACCCCACCACGTGCCCGCACGGCAACCCCATTCCCGGTGCCCCCTACGACGCACCCGCGCAGGTACCGCTCTCGGGCCTGTCTGTCGGCGCCACCTTCGTGGTGTCGCGCATTCCCGAAGAGCTCGAGTTCACGCCGGGACTGCTCGACTATCTCGAGTCGCGTCGCATCCTGCCCGGCCGCGAGGGCCGGATCGTGGCGGCCCCGCCCGATGGCACGCTGCGAATCGACATCGACGGCAGCACCGTCGAGGTCGACCGATTCGCCGGCGAGCGCATCCTGGTCGAACTGTGAGCCGCACGGCGACGGCCGCCCTCAGCGCTGCGGCGGTGGCGATGCTTGGCGTCGTGGTGTCGGCGTGTGCGCCCACCACCTACGACGCCACCCTGGCCACCACCACGACGCCGAGCACCACGACGCTGCCCACCGGCACTGCGGCAGAACTGCTCGAGGCGATCCTCCTCGAAGTCGAAGACCTCGGCCGCCGGGTCGCCGAGAATGATGCCGACACGCTCGCGGTCGAGCGAATCGAGCAGCTGTGGGCTGGCATCGCCGACGAGGTCACTGCTGCCAGACCAGACCTCGCCGAGGACTTCGACTTCGTCATCACCCGCTGCAGGCTCGCTGTCGATCGCCAGCGGCCCGCCGACGCCGACCGCGCCTACAAGAACCTCGTGGTGCTCGTCGACGAGTACGTCAGCGGCTGACGCTGTCGGCGCCGATGGCCGGCTCGGCCATGGCGGACGGCAGCGGACGGGCGTGCACGACCGTGAGCCGCTTCGTGCTTCGGGTGAGCGCCACGTACAGCGCGCGCATGCCGAGGTGCTCGGCCTCGACGATGGCAGCGGGCTCGACCACCACCACACCGTCGAGCTCGAGGCCCTTCACGACGCTCACGGGCACCACCGTGATACCCATCTCGAGGCCCGAGCGAGTGGCCGAGCCGTGCTCGATGCCAGCTGCCGCGAGCGCCTCGCTGACCTGCCCGTAGAGCGGGTCGGGCACCACGACGGCCACGTTGCCGCCAACGAGTTCGGCATCGAGTTCCTTCGTGGCGGCCACCACCGCATCGAGCAACTCGCTGTCGGCCACGCGCACGAATTCGGGATGCTCGTCGCCGCTGCGGACGCTCGTCGGCGCCCTGAGCCCGGGGGTGGCAGCCATCATCACGCGGTTCGCCAGCGCCATGATCTGCGACGGGATGCGGTAGCCGACGCTGAGGCCCACCACCCGCGACGGCCGCTGGTCGGGCAGGTGACGCAGCACGTCGCTCCAGTCGTCGGGCGCCAGTGCACCCGTTGCCTGTGCGATGTCGCCCACCACCGTGAGGCTGCCGTTGAGAGAGCGACGCGACACCATCCGCAGTTGCATCGGGGTGAGGTCCTGCACCTCGTCGACCACGATGTGGCCATAGGTGCGGATCTCGTCGGCATCGTCGACGGTGCCCTTCTTGCCGGGCCGGGGTCCGAGGTAACTGCGCGCCTCGTCGAGCAGCGCAATGTCGTGCTCGGTCCAGCGCACCTCTGCGAGGTCGGCGGCGCGCGGACGGTAGAGCGAGAGGTACTCGGGCTCGGTGAGATGCTTCGCCCCTGCGAGCCGCAGCAGCGCCTTGCTGCCGAAGAGGTCGTGGAGCAGCTGGGCCGGCGTCAGCCACGGCCACATGCGCTCGAGTGCCTCGCGCATCTCGGGCAACTGGCGTACGGCGTCCTTCACGTCGTATGCGGACACGCCACCATCGCGCCACGTGGCGGCCATCGACTGCCACACCTCGCCCTCGACCCACCGGCGGCCGGCGTTGTGGCGTCGATAGCGCCGCTGCGCAGCGCGCACGATGCGGCGGCTCTCATCGGCGGTCAGGCGCAGGTAGCCCGTGCGGAACGGCACCACGAGGTCGTCGCGGAGCGGCCGCTCACGGTCGGTCACCGCCTGGTCGATCACCTGGCACATCCGCAGGTCGCCCTTGACGCGCGCCGTCTCGGCACTGTCAGCGGGATCGACGCCGAACCTCGCCCACGACACGTCGGGAACGAGATCGGCGAGGATCGCCTGCTCGACGCCGGCCTCGCCGAGCGACGGGAGTACCCGCTCGATGTAGCGGAGGAACACGCGGTTGGGGCCGATGACCAGCACGCCCTGGTCTTCGAGTGGGAAGCGGTGCGTGTACAGCAGGTACGCCGCCCGATGCAGCGCCACCACGGTCTTGCCGGTGCCCGGTCCACCCTGCACCACGAGCACCCCGGCCTGCGGTGAGCGGATGATCTCGTCCTGCTCGGCCTGGATCGTGGCAACGATGTCGCCGAGCTGGCCCGTACGGCCGCGCTCGATGGCAGCGAGCAGCGTGCTGTAGCCGCGGATCCCCTCGGGCCGGCCGAGTGCATCGGTGCCGTCGACCTCGCTGCCGATGCCGAGATGCCCCTCGCCGAACAACTCGTCCTCGAGACCGAGCAGCGTGCGGCCGTCGACGTGGAAGTGACGACGACGGACCAGGCCGAGCGGCTCGCGCCCGGTGGCGCGGTAGAAGGGCTCGGCCACGGGTGCCCGCCAGTCGACGACGACCGGATCGCTGTTCTCATCGGCCACTGCCAGCCGGCCGATGTGGAAGCTCTCGACTGCATCGGGTGCTTCCGCAAGCCGGTCGATGCGGCCGAACACGAGCGCCGCGTCGCCGAGATCGAGCTCGGTGAGGCGCTTGTAGACGGTCTCGTCGACAACGTCTCGCTCGTAGCGCGCCTGGAACGTGCCGCCCAGGGTGCCCTCGTGCAGGTCGCGCATCCGAAGGGCATCGGCACGGGCCCGCTCGAGGCACCGGTACGCGAAGTCGATGTGGTCCTGCTCGGCGCCGAGGTCGGGATGGTGCTGCGTCATGGGGGCTGTCTCCGGCGGAACCGGCTCCGCTGGCGGTCGGAAAACCCTATCGGCACCCCCTGCGTCTCAGACGAGGCCTGATCGCAGGAAATCCAGCCCGTCAGGCAGTGGTGGCGATGCCCCCGTCGACGGGGATCACCGCACCCGTGACGTACGAGCCGGCCCGGCTGGCGAGGAACACCGCCACCCCGGCCATGTCGTCGGGACGGCCGATGCGGCCGAGCGGGGCCGACGCTGCGATGGAGTCACCGAAGGCCTCGAGTGTGGCCTTCATCATCTTGCTCTCGAACGGTCCTGGCGCCACGGCGTTCACCGTGATGTGCTCGCGGCCGAGCCGCCTCGCGAGTGACTTCGTGAGGTGGTGCACGCCGGCCTTGCTCGCTGCATAGCTGTACGTCTCCATCGTGTTGACGTGCAGCCCGTCGATCGATCCGATGTTGATCACCCGGGCGGGATCTGCCGCGCTCGCCGCCGCCCGCAGGTTGGGCAGCAGCTTCTGCGTGAGGAAGAACACGCCCTTCACATTCGTGTCCATCACCTTGTCCCATGCATGCTCGTCGAAGTCGTCGAGCGGCATGCCCCATGTGGCTCCGGCATTGTTGACGAGGATGTCGAGCGACGGGAAGACCGCAGTGACCGCCTCGGCGAGCGCCGCAGCGCCCTCGACCGTGCTCACGTCGGCGCGCACGGCGTGCACGGTGCCGTGCTCCGAGAGCGACGCCCTAGCAGCCTCGAGCTCGTGTTCCTTGCGGGAGCTGATGAGCACCTCGGCGCCGGCATCGAGAAAGCCTCGGGCGATCATCGCGCCGATGCCCCGCGAGCCGCCGGTGACGACGGCCCGCTTTCCGCGAAGTGAGAACAGGTCGGGAACGGGAGTCGCAGTCATGGGACGACATCCTGCCCTACGCGGCGCGCCGGTAGCGTTCCCGACGATGTCGGCTGCCCTCTCCGTGCCCTTCCTGGATGCAGCCGCCGGCCGCCCCTCCACCCGGACTCCGGTCTGGTTCATGCGCCAGGCGGGCCGCAGCCTGCCCGAGTACCGGGCCCGGCGGGGCAGCGGCAGCATCCTCGAGGCCATCAAAGAGCCGGACTTGGCGGCCGAGCTCACGCTGCAGCCCGTCCGCCGCTACGGCGTCGACGCTGCCGTGCTCTACAGCGACATCGTCGTGCCGGCCCATGCTGTCGGCTTCGGTATCGATGTCGCCCCCGGCACGGGTCCCGTCTGCGAGCAGCCGTTCCGCGGCCCCGACGACCTGCGCCGCCTCCGACCGCTCGACGCCGAGGCCGACACGCCCTATGTGCTCGACACGGTGCGCTCACTCGCCCGCGATCTCCCCGCAGCCGTGCCGCTGCTCGCATTTGCCGGCGCGCCGTTCACCGTCGCGAGCTATCTCATCGAAGGCCGGCCGAGCCGCACGTACGAGCACACCAAGCGACTCATGCACGCCGACGCCACCCTGTGGCATTCGCTGATGGACCGCCTGGCGCAACACGCTGTCGAGAGCATCAGCTCGCAGTTGTCGAACGGCGCCGCCGCCTTCCAGCTGTTCGACTCGTGGGCGGGGTCGCTGTCTCGTGTCGACTACGACCGTTTCGTGCTGCCGCACTCGCGTGCGGTCTTCGACCAACTGCGCAGCAGGCATCCCGACGCAGCAGGCATCCACTTCGGGATCGGATGCGACCATCTGCTCGAGAGCATGCATGCAGCGGGACCCGCGGTGCTCGGACTCGACTGGCGGACCTCGATCGCCGGCGCACGCCGCCGTCTCGGCGACGCACTCTGCGTGCAGGGCAACCTTGATCCGGCACTCGTGCTGGCCGGCATCGACATCGCGCTCGCCGGGACCGACGCCGTACTCGCCGACAACCGCCGGGCCGACGGGTCGCGGCACCCCGGCCACATCTTCAACCTCGGCCACGGGGTCAACCCAGCCACCGACCCCGAGGTGCTCGCCGCCGTCGTCGAACGCGTCCGCACCGCCACTGAGGAGACCCCATGAGATCCGAGACCGCCGTCCTGCTGATGGCCTACGGCACTCCGCGGACACGCGACGAGATCGAGCCGTACTACACCGACATCCGTCGCGGGCGGCCGCCCACTCCCGAGCAGCTCGCAGACCTCACGGCGCGCTACGACGCCCTCGGCGGCACGAGTCCTCTCGCTGCGCGCACCGACGCACAGCGAGACGCGCTGCAGGCAGCCCTCGACTCGATCAGCCCCGGTTCGTACCGTGTCGTCCTCGGCTTGAAGCATGCCGACCCGAAGGTCGAGGCCGCAGTCGATGCGCTCGCCGCCGACGGTCACCGCCGAATCATCGGACTCGTTCTTGCACCGCACTACTCGGCGTACTCGATCGGCCAGTACCTCGACAGGACCCGCACTGCTGCGCAGCCGCACGGCATCGAGGTGCTCGGCATCGAGAGCTGGGCCACCGAGCCTGCCTTCGTGTCGTTCATCGCCAGCGACCTCGCCCGGAAGCTGTCGTCGATGCCGACATCCACGAGGGTGTTCTTCACAGCGCATTCTCTGCCCGAGCGCATCATCGCTGCCGGCGACCGCTACCCCGACGAGGTCAGGTCGACGGCGGCCGCTGTTGCCGCCTCCATCGGCCTCGCCGACGACCGCTGGGACGTGGCCTGGCAGAGTGCGGGCCGCACGCCCGAGCCATGGCTCGGACCCGACATCCTCGAGGTCATCGACCGCGTGGCCGACGACGGTGCTGAGGGCATCGCTGTCAGCGCAGTCGGCTTTGTCGCCGACCATCTCGAAGTTCTCTACGACCTCGACATCGAGGCGGCGCGCCACGCAGCAGGCCGCGGTCTCGCATTCGCCCGAACCTCGTGTGTCAACGACGACAGCGCAGTCATCGGCGCGCTCGCCCACCGCGTCGTCGACCTCGACCGCAGATGACATCACCGCCTGCGGGGGGCGGCCGGCGCGTTGCCGTGATCGGAGGCGGCATCAGCGGCCTTGCGTGCGCCCACGCACTGGCTGTCGAGCACGGCGCAGCCGTCGAGCTCTTCGAGGCCAGTGCATCGGTCGGCGGGAAGATGCGCACGTCGCCCTTTGCCGGTCTGCCGGCCGTCGACGAAGGACCAGATGCGTTTCTCGCCCGTGTGCCCGGCGCCAGCACGCTCGCCAGGGCAGTCGGGCTCGGCGACTCGCTCGTCGCGCCGCAGTCGGGCACCGCTGCCGTGTGGTGGAACGGGTTGCACCAGATTCCCGCCGGTCTGATGCTCGGTATGCCCACTGGCGTCGCTGCGCTGTCGCGCACGCGCCTGCTCACCTGGCGCGGCAAGGCGCGTGCGGCGCTCGAACCGCTGCTGCCCACCACCTCCTTGAGCGGCGACTCACTCGGTGCGTTCGTGCGGGCACGATTCGGCGACGAGGTGCACGAGCGACTCGTCGACCCGCTCGTCGGCTCGATCTACGCCACCGACACCGATCGGTTCAGCCTTGCCGCAGTGTCGCAGGTCGCTGACCTGGCGGCGTCGGGGCGAAGCGTCCTTGTCGCCGGACGTCGTCGACGCCAGGCACCGGTCGACCGATCCCCGGTGTTCCTCGCCCCCGCAACAGGGCTCGGATCGATGGCCACTGCGGTCGCCGACGCGATCGTCCGCGCAGGCGGCGCCGTATACCGCAGCGCGCCGGTCGAGGCCCTCTCTGCATCGGCGAAGGGCTGGCACCTCGACGGCGTCGATGCAGGGCCCTTCGACGCAGTCGTCGTGGCGACACCGCCGTCGGCAGCATCGCGCCTGCTCGCCACATCGGGTGCCGTCGACAGTGCATCGGGCACCGCGTCGATCGACACGGCCGACGTCGTCATCGTCACCATTGCCGTCGATTCACGCCACTGGCCGCCCCACCTCGCCGGGCTCAGCGGCTACCTCGTTCCGAAGCCCGTGCAGGCGCTCGTCACCGCCGTGTCGTTCGGCTCGCAGAAGTGGGCCCACTGGGCATCCGGCGACTCGGTGATCCTGCGGATCTCGCTCGGACGCGACGGACTTCCCGTGCTGCACCTCGATGACGCCCGACTTGTCGACGCTGCGGTCACTGAGGCGGGAGCTCATCTCGGACTCGATCTCCAGCCGACTGCCGTACGCGTCAGCCGCTGGCCCGGAGCGTTCCCGCAGTACCGGCCGCATCATGCCGCCCGGGTCGCCGAGATCCGCCGGCACCTGCCTGCCGGGATCGCCGTGGCAGGAGCCGCCTTCGACGGCATCGGCATCCCCGCCTGCGTGCGCAGCGGCCTGGCGGCGGCAGCACGCGTCGGCACGTGACCGACCACCCATGCCAGAATCGCTGACGTCCCCAGCGCACGCGCTTCCCACCCCCGCCCCAGGCTCGACGATGCAGATCAACCCTCCCCGCTTCCACCGCACGCTCACCGCCACGAGCCTCGCTGCCCTCACATTCGCGCTCAGCGCCTGCGGCGGAGGAGCAGCGTCGTCCGACACCACGACGCCGCCGCCCACCACGATCGCGCCGACGACAACCGCATCGACCACGACGAGCACGACGACCACGAGCACGACGGTGCCGCCCACGCTGCCGCCGCTGCCGGTGCCCGAACCGGTGCCACCCGACGGTGCCGACGAGCCCGAAGTCGTCATCGGCACGATCGAGATCCCTGCCATCGGCCTGTCCGACACCCTGTACCAGGGCATGGCGATGTCGTCGCTCGACCGTGGCCCGAGCCACTGGCCGGGCACCGCGATGCCGGGCGGGTACGGCAACGTCGTCGTCGGCGGCCACCGCACGAGCCACTCACGGCCGTTCTACTCACTCGACAAGCTCGTCGAGGGTGACGAGATCGTCTACACCACCGACGAAGGAACCTTCGTCTACGAAGTGACGAATATCTTCATCGTGGATCCCGACGACAACTGGGTCATCTCGCAGACACCCGGCTACACGACGACGCTGTTCGCCTGCCATCCGCTCTTCACCACCGACCAGCGCATCATCGTCAGGGCGACGCTGCGCAACGCATGACGCGCCGCCTGCCCGGCCGAGGCTCCATCGGCGCCGTGGCAGCAGGCCTGCTGGTAGCACTCTCGCTGCCACCATGGGGGTTCTGGCCCCTCGGCATCCTCGGCGTGGCGATCTTCGAGTCGTCGCTCGGGGCGACACCCAGTCGCGCCGAGCGACTGCGGCGCGGCTGGCTATTCGGTGCCGCATGGCTCTACCTCGGCATGTGCTGGATGTGGTTCCTCACCATCCCCGGCTATCTCATCGCCGCTGCCCTGTTCGCTGCGTTGCACGCAGTCGCTGCTCTCGCGGCACCCACCGGCCGGTGGCGAGTGATCGGACGGCCGGCAGCGCACACGCTCGCCGAGGCCATCCGATTCTCGCTCCCCTTCGGTGGCGTGCCGCTCGCCAGCCTGCCCATCGGCCAGGCGTCCTCCCCATTCGCAGGGATCGCCGGCGTGGGTGGCGTGGTCCTGCTGACGTGGTTCGTGTTCCAGGCAGGCTTCGCCCTTGCCGGGCCCTCACCGTTCGTCCCGCGACTGGCCCGGGCACGCGGTGTCACCGCAGCACCCGAATGGCTCGGCGTGGCCGCCCTCGGCGTCGCCGTGTCCGCCTGGGCCGTGGCACCGCTCTCCGACAGCGGCGTGAGCGATACCGGATCGACACTGCGCATCGCCGTCGTGCAGGGCGGCGGCGAGCAGGGCACCCGCGCGATCTACACCTCGTCAGAAGAGGTGCTGCAGCGGCATCTCGACGCGACCGGCGAGCTCTCCCCGGGCGACGCCGATCTCGTGCTGTGGCCGGAGAACGTCATCGACGTCGACGGCATGCCATTCGAGCAGAGCGCCGCGCGCGAGGCGATCGCGGCCGAGGCAGCGCGGCTCGGCGTGCCATTCGCTGTCGGGGTCACCGAGGACAGCGTCGACGGCAGCGCCTTCCTCAACGCCCAGGTGGTGGTATCGCCGTCTGGCGAGTCGGTGAGCCGCTACGAGAAGGTCAGGCGCGTCCCGTTCGGCGAGTACATGCCGCTGCGCACCGCGCTCGATGCCCTCGGCGCGCCGGTCGACCTGGTGCCTCGCGACGCCGTCGCCGGAACGGGTCCGGCGTTCATCGACCTGCCCGACGGCACCCGACTCGCCGTCGTGATCTCGTGGGAGGTCTTCTTCGGCGGACGCGCCAACGAGGGCATCGAGCGCGGTGCCTCGCTGATCGTCAACCCCACCAACGGCAGCAGTTATACGTGGACGGTGCTGCAGGGCCAGCAGATCGCATCGTCAGTGCTACGCGCCACGGAGCAGGGACGCTGGGTTGTGCAGGCTGCGCCAACCGGCTTCAGCGCCTTCATCTCGCCGGACGGCGACGTGCTGCAGCGGACCGGTGTGAGCGAGCGAGCGGTGATCGTCGGCGACGTCGTGCTCCGCGAGGGTCGCACGTGGTACTCGCACACCGGTGACGCCCCATGGCTCGCAGCGGCGGCAGCGGTGCTTGCGGTCGCCGTGTGGCGATCGAGGCGCGAGGCGCGTGCCTCGGCCGCTCAGTCAGGCTGACGGCACCGGGATCGGTGTCGGCGGCGTCGCGCCGCCCAGCACTGCAGCCACGTTCCGAGCCGCCAGCATGGCCATGGCGCTGCGAGTCTCGATGGTGGCGGATCCCAGGTGCGGAATGAGCACCGCCTGCTCGCACTCGAGCAGTCCGGGATGCACGGCGGGTTCGTGCTCGAACACATCGAGGCCAGCGCCAGCAATGATGCCGGTGCGCAGCGCATCGACCAGCGCCGCCTCATCGACGATCGGACCCCTGGCGGTGTTGACGAGATATGCCGAGCGCTTCATCCGCCCGAGTTCTGCGGCGCCGATGAGATGGTGGGTTGCCGGGCTGTACGGGCAGTTGAGGCTCACGACATCGCTCGACGCGAGCAGGTCGTCCTGCGACATGAAGACCGCACCGAGTTCCGCCTCGACCGATGCCTCGACCGGCTTGCGGTTCGCATAGGCGATCGTCATGCCGAACGCACGTGCCCTGCGGGCGAGCGCCTGCCCGATGTCGCCCATGCCGATGATGCCGAGCTGCTGCCCCTGGATTCCCGTGCCGAGCATGTAGAACATGCCCCACTGCCACGGTGTACCGCTGCGGATGACACGCTCGCCTTCACCGAGCCTGCGGGTCGCCATCAGCACGAGTGCCATGGCGATGTCGGCCGTGGCCTCGGTGAGCACCCCCGGCGTGTTGGTGGCAGTGACGCCACGCCGCGCACAGGCAGCGACATCGATGTTGTTGTACCCGACGGCGACGTTGGCGACCACCTTCAGCTGCGGCCCTGCCGCATCGAGGAGGGCGTCGTCGACCTTGGTGGTGAGGAGCGTCACCACCGCATCGGCGCCGCGAACCATGTCGTGCACCTGGTCGATGGTCGGCACCTCCGCCGAGTCCCACGCCGACACGTCGCCCGCTTCGCGCAGCATCACGAGTCCGGGCTCGGGAATTCGCCCGGTGACAGCGATGCGCGGCCGGCTCATGCCGACTCGATCCATCGACGCAGTCCCGAGAGTCCCTCGTGGATGTCGTCGACTGAGAGCCCGCTGTATGCGAAGCGCACGAAGAACTCCTTCTCGCCGGGCTGCGGCCGACCGAAGTGAAGCCGCGTGCAGAACGACACGCCCGTGTTGTGCAGCGCTGCCGTCGCGAACGACGCAAGATCGCTGAATCCCATCCGGGACATCACGTCGGTGACCTTCGGGAACAGGTAGAAGGTCGACTCGGGCTTCGGGCACACCAGGCCGTCGATCTGCGCGAGTTCGCCCCACGCCGCGTCGCGGCGGCGCTGCAGTTCGGCGAGGATCGCCTTCGGGCCATCCTGCGAACCGGTGATGCCCTCGACGCCAGCGGCCTGCACGAAGTGGGTGGTGCAGCTCTCGTCGTTGGTGTTCAGCTTGGCGATGCTCTCGGCGATGGCGGTCGGGCCGATCGCAGCGCCCAGGCGCCAGCCCGTCATCGCGAACTTCTTCGAGAACGTGTAGAGGATGACAGTTCGGTCGTACATCCCCGGCAGCGCAGCGATCGACGTGCTCTCACCCGAGTAGCGCATTTCGTAGTAGGCCTCGTCGGCAAGCACCCACAGGTCGTGCTCGATCGCGATGTCGGCGATGGCCTGCATCTCGTCCGGCGTGCTCTCACACCCGAGCGGGTTCTGCAGGTTGTTATAGACGATCGCACGGGTGCGCGGCGTGATGAGACTGCGCAGGTGGTCGAGATCGATCGCGAAGCCCTTGTCGGTCTGGTGGTACCGGTAGGCGAGCGCGTCGCCGCCGTAGTACTCGATCATGCTCTCGTAGATCGGGTAGCCGGGGTTCGGGTACAGCACGCTGTCGCCCGGATTCATCACCGACTGGATGAACTTGCCGATCACCGGCTTGCCGCCCGGCTGCACCACGACATTGGCCGGCGAGTACGCCAGCCCGCGTCGGCCGCCGACGTCGGCGGCGAGTGCCTCGCGCAGCGGAGCGATGCCGGCAGCAGCGCAGTAGCCGGTCTTTCCCTCCGCAATCGCCTTGTCCATCGCCGCCACCACGTTGGCCGGCGTGGGCAGGTTGATGTCGCCGAGATGGAACGGGTACACCCGGTTCCCCTTCGACGCCCAGTCGGCAGCGGCCAGCGACACCGCGAAGGCGGTCTCCGTGCCGAGATTGCTGAGTCGTTCGGCCAGTGCCATGTTCGTCCCCTCTGCGTCCCCGTGGTGCGGGCGACAGCGTAGCCGCAGTCGCCGATCCGTTTCGCATGCCGGAACGGGCCCGCATCGTGGAACGGCGGCCGTAGGTCATTGTCCGCCAGGGGCGTCAGGTCTCCAGCAGCACCGTCACCGGGCCGTCGTTGTCGATCGAGACGAGCATGTCGGTGCGGAAGCGGCCCGTCGCCACCGTTGCGCCAAGAGAGCGGAGGTGCTCCACCACGACCGTGACGAGCGGCTCGGCATGCTCGGGCCGTGCGGCAGCGATCCAACTCGGCCGGCGTCCCGCACTCGTGTCGCCGTACAGCGTGAACTGGCTCACCACCAGCACCTCGCGCGTCGTGTCGGCGACCGAGCGATTCATCACCCCGTCGTCATCGTCCATCACGCGCAGGTGCCAGATCTTCTCGGCCAGTCGACGCGCCCGGCCCTCGTCGTCGTCGTGGGTGACACCGACCAGCACGCACAGGCCGCGACCGATCGAGCCCACCGTCTCGCCCGCCACCGCCACCTCTGCCCGTACCACGCGCTGCACCAGACCTCGCATGGCGCCAGATGCTAGAGAACGGGGATGGCACGAGAACTCGTCCACGACCTCGAGGCAGGCGACGCCAGGGCATCGGTGCACCCCGAACGAGGCGGTCGGCTCGGGAGCCTCGAGGTGCTCGGCCACCGTCTTCTCCGCGATGACGCCTCGCCGTCGTCGATGCTCTGGGGCTGCTACCCCATGGCACCCTGGGCCGGACGCATCCGACACGGCGCATTCGAATTCGACGGGCTTCGCTACCAACTGCCGATCGATGCGCCACCGCATGCCATTCATGGCACTGCGCACCTCGCACGATGGGAGGTCGTCGACGCCGGCAGGGACCACTGCGAACTGCGCTGCGACCTCGACTGGCCATTCGGCGGCATCGCCCACCAGCACCTCGTCATGCGACCCGACGGCATCGTGCTGCTGCTCGCCGTGGTCGCGACCTCGCAGCGGATGCCGGCCGCGCTCGGCTGGCACCCCTGCTTCAGGCCACCGACGTCGGCCACACTCGATGTCGAGTTCATGTACCGACGCGACGCCGAGGGCATCCCCACCGGTGAGATCGTCAGCGCACCGCCGCCTCCGTGGGACGACTGCTTCACCTCACCTCGCACGCCGCCCCTGCTGCACTACGCCGCCGACGGCCAGCGACCGCCGATCGATGTGCGCCTCGACAGCGACTGCGACCACTGGGTCGTGTTCAACGAACTCCCCGACGCCCTCTGCGTCGAACCCCAGAGCGCTCCGCCCGACGCCCACAATCTGGGCTTCGCTGCAGTCCTCGAACCGGGAGAGATGCTGCAGCGACGGTTCGAGATCTCGTGGCAGCGCCCGCCTACCGGCCGGTAACCGCCTGCCAGTAGGGTGGCGGCTCATGCCAGCAATTCGGGCCACCGGCCTCCCGGCGGATGCCCCGCTGACACTCGCCTATCTCACGTACCGCGGCAAGCCGCACGTCGGTGGCCAGGGTGTCTACACGAGACACCTCACCAAGGCCCTCGTCGACCTCGGCCACACCGTCGAGGTGTTCGGTGGGCAGCCGTACCCGGTGCTCGACGAGCGCATCCAGATGCATCGCATGCCGAGCCTCGACCTCTGGAACGACCACTACCCCGGCCGGTTCCCGGCCTACTGGGAGATCAAGTCGGCCGGCGACGTCGCCGAGGTGGCCTGCCATCTGAAGGGCACCTTCGGCGAGCCACTCGGCTTCAGCGTGCGAATCTGGCAGGAACTCCGCCGCCGCCAGCGCGAGTTCGATCTCGTGCACGACAACCAGTGCCTCGGCTACGGGATCCTCGGCGTCGAGCGGATGATGCCCACCATCGTCACCCTCCACCATCCCATCACCCGCGACCGCGCACTCGAGATGGACCATGCGCCGACGTGGTGGAAGAAGCGCAGCATCGGCCGCTGGTACGGCTTCGTGAAGATGCAGGGCAGAGTCGCCAGCCGGATGCCTCGGGTCGTCGTGGTCAGCGAGAACAGCATCAAGGACATCCACGCCGACATGGGCGTGGATCTCGACCGGATGCGGCTCGTGCCGGTCGGTGTCGATCCCGACCTGTTCACGCCGAAGCCGCACATCGCCCGGCAGCCGGGTCGACTCATCACCACGGCTTCAGCCGACGTGGCGCTGAAGGGCCTCGCTTACCTGCTCGAGGCAATGGCCAAGCTTCGCACCGAGCGCGAGGTGCGGCTCACCATCATCGGCAAGCCCCGCGCCGGTGCCAGCGCCGACCTCATCGACCGGCTCGGCCTGCGTCCTCACATCGACTTCGTCTCGGGCGTACCCGACGAGCGCATCGTCGAGCTCTACGCCGAGGCCGAGCTCGCCGTCGTGCCGAGCCTCTACGAGGGCTTCAGCCTTCCCGCCATCGAGGCAATGTCCACCGGCATCTGCCTTGTCGCCACCGACGGCGGCGCCCTGCCGGAGGTCACCGGCACCGACGGCGACACCGTGCTGCAGTGCAAGGCGGGAGATGTCGACTCGCTGGTCGGCGCGCTACGCAGAGGCCTCGAGGACGCCGAGCTGCGCACCAGGGTCGGTGCTGCCGGCCGACAGCGTGTCGTCGAGCGCTGGAGCTGGCGCCACTGCGCCCAGCTCACCGTCGACCAGTACCGCGAAGTGCTCTCGATGCCCCACAACGTCGAGAAGCTCCGCCGCAACGGCCGGCTCTGACCTGAACCCGACATGCTCACCATTCGATTCGACCGACTCGGCGTCCGCCAGGGCGACCTCGTGCTCGATGCTGGTGCCGGCTTCGGACGGCACGCATTCGAACTCGCCCGACGCGGCGCCGACGTCGTCGCACTCGACTACGCGGCCGACGAGGTCACCGCCACCCGTGGCACCTTCGGCGCGATGGTTGAGGCCGGCGAGATCCCGGTCGAACGCTATGTCGGCGTGCTGCAGGGTGATGCCACCCGCCTGCCCTTCGCCGACTCGTCGTTCGACAGGGTGATCACCAGCGAGGTGCTCGAGCACATCCAGCACGACGTCGATGCCATCGGCGAGCTTGCCCGCGTGCTGCGGCCCGGTGGAACTTTTGCCGCAACCGTTCCCGCCTGGCTTCCCGAGAAGGTGAACTGGATGCTCAGCGACGAGTACCACGCTCCGAAGGCGGCGGGCGGCCACGTGCGCATCTACAGCGCCACCGAGCTGCGCGCCAAGCTCCGAACGGCCGGGCTGCGGGTTGTCGGGGCTCACCGCGCCCACGCGCTGCACTCGCCGTACTGGTGGCTGCGCTGTGCTGTCGGCCCGCGCAACGAGCACCATCCGCTCGTGCGCCGCTATCGGCAGCTCCTCGAATGGGAGATCACCAGCCAGCCGGCGGCGCTTCAGCTCGTCGAGCGTGTCGCCGCGCCAGCGCTCGGCAAGAGCTACGTCGTCTACGCGGTGAAGGCGCCCGGATGACAACCGTGCCGAGCGTCGACGGTGTCATCACCGCCGACGAGATACGCCAGACCGCCGAGCACATTGCGTCGCTCCAGCTTCCCACCGGGATGATCCCGTGGTTCCCCGGCGGCCACTGCGACCCATGGAACCACGTCGAGACCGCGATGGCCCTCGACACCGCCGGTCTCCACGACCACGCCGCCCACGCCTACGAATGGCTCGTCGACATCCAACGGCCCGACGGCAGCTGGTGGAACTACTACTTCCCCGACGGATCCGTCGAGGAGGCCAAGCTCGACACCAACGTGTGCGCCTACGTGGCCACCGGCGCCTGGCATCACTGGAGACTCACGCGCAGCGGAGCATTCCTCGGCCGCCTCTGGCCCACCGTGCAGCGCTCGCTCGACTGGGTGCTCTCGATGCGGCGCGCCGATGGCAGCGTGCTCTGGGCGTGCGAAGAGCACGAGCGACCGTGGGACTATGCGCTCCTCACCGGCTCGAGCAGCATTGCCCACGCCCTGCGCTGCGGGGCGCGGCTCGCAGAGGCCGCCGGCGAACGACGCGCCGACTGGATCGAGGCAGCCGACCGTCTCGCCGCCCTGGTCGCCGACTCCCCGCATGCATTCGAGCCGAAGGAACGCTGGGCGATGGACTGGTACTACCCGGTACTCGCCGGCTGCCTCACCGGCGAGCGCGCCGTCGCCCGGCTCGCGGCACAGTGGGACGAGTTCGCCATGGACCGACTCGGCATCCGCTGCGTGAGCGACGAGTCGTGGGTGACAGCGAGCGAGACGGCCGAGTGCAGCATTGCCCACGCCGTCGTGGGCGATGTCGCCACGGCTGCCGACCTCCTCCGCTGGACACGGCCCCACCGACTCGACGACGGCTCGTACCTCACCGGCATCGTCTACCCCTCGGGCGAGACGTTCCCGCCGCACGAGACCAGCGCCTACACGGCAGCCGCCGTCATTCTCGCCGCCGACGCCATCGGCGGAGGGGGCGTGTTCGTGGCAGCATGACGGCGTGACCCTGCCCACGACCGACTCCCTGGCCGACCTCGCCCGACAGTCCGCCGCCGCCTGCGGCGTTGCCGACCTGCTCGCTCCCGGCGCTGGGCCACACGCTGTACGGACCCCCATCACCGGCGGCGTGATGGCCTCGCTTGCGGCCGGCACCGACCCCGCCAGCGCCGCCGATCGCGCCGCGCAGGCCTTCGTCGCCTGGCGCTCGACCCCCGCACCGCTGCGCGGCGAGCTCGTGCGCCGGTTCGGCGAGCAACTCCGCGCCCACAAGGCCGACCTCGCCCGCATCGTGCAGCTGGAAGCCGGGAAGATCACCAGCGAGGCACTCGGCGAGGTCCAGGAGATGATCGACATCTGCGACTTCGCCGTCGGGCTGAGCCGCCAGCTGCACGGCCTGACCATCTCGAGCGAACGACCCGGACACCGGCTCATGGAGCAATGGCATCCCCTCGGCCCCACGCTGGTGATCACGGCATTCAACTTCCCCGTTGCCGTCTGGAGCTGGAACACGGCGCTCGCGCTCGTGTGCGGCAACCCGGTCATCTGGAAGCCGAGCGAGCTCACGCCGCTCACTGCGATTGCGTCGGCGAGCCTGATGCAGCGTGCCGCCGCCGGACTCGACGTTCCCGACCACCTCGTGCAGGTCGTACTCGGAGATGCCGCTGTCGGTGCCGCACTCGTTGGCCACGAGGGAATCCCCCTCGTCAGCGCAACGGGGTCCACGGCCATGGGGCAGAAGGTGGCACCGGTAGTCGCCGCACGCTTCGGCCGCAGCATCCTCGAGCTCGGCGGCAACAATGCGGCCATCGTCACCCCGAGTGCCGACATCGAGCTGGTCGCCAGAGGTGCCACCTTCGCCGCCGCCGGGACCGCAGGCCAGCGCTGCACCACGTTGCGACGGCTCATCGTGCATCGCACTCGCATCGACGAGGTCGTCGACCGGCTGTCGCGCGCCTATGCCAGCCTCCCGGTCGGGAGCCCGCTCGATGCGGGCACGCTCGTCGGACCGCTCATCACCCTTCGCGCCTACGAGCAGATGCGCGCCGCGCTCGAGGCGGCCTGTGCCGATGGCGGCTCGGTGGCAGTGGGCGGCGACCGACAGCTGGCTGACGCCGCCCCCGAGGCCGCCTATGCGCGGCCGGCGATCGTCACGATGCGGTCGCAGACCGAGATCGTCCGCACCGAGACGTTTGCGCCGATCCTCTACGTGCTCGGCTACGACTCCTTCGACGAGGCGATCGCACTGCAGAACGGAGTGCCCCAGGGGCTGGCCAGCAGCATCTTCACCACCGACGTCCGCGAGGCCGAGCGCTTCTGCAGCGCCGCCGGCAGCGACTGCGGCATCGCCAACGTCAACATCGGTCCGAGCGGCGCCGAGATCGGTGGTGCGTTCGGCGGCGAGAAGGCCACCGGTGGCGGACGCGAGAGTGGCAGCGATGCGTGGAAGGCGTACATGCGCCGAGCCACCAACACCATCAACTACTCCGACGAGTTGCCGCTCGCCCAGGGAGTGCAGTTCGGCTGATGGCCCTCAGCCGATTCGGCGCAGAATGCGCAGGCTGCCTGCCTCGCCCACCTGCGTGAAGCGGCCACTCTCGAGCGCCGGCAGGTAGATGCACTCATATGGCGGACGTCCGCCGTCGGCTGGGTCGGGGAAGACATCGTGGATTGCCAGCGTGCCACCGATGCCGACATGCGGTGTCCAGCACTCGTAGTCGAGCTGTGCCGGCTCGACACCATGCCCGCCGTCGATGAACAGGAACGACAGCGGTGCGCGCCACGCCCGGGCGATCGGCGCCGAGTGGCCGACCATCGCCACCACGGAGTCTTCGAGACCGGCATCGTGCACCGTCGCCCTGAACAGCGGCAGCGTGTCCATCCGGCCGGTGCGCTGATCGACCACGTCAGGGTCGTGATGCTCCCAACCCAGCTGGTTCTCCTCGCTGCCGCGGTGGTGGTCGACGGCGAACAGCAGCGTGCCGCACCGGCGTGCTGCTGCGCCGAGCCACACTGTCGACCGCCCGCAGTACGAGCCGACCTCGACCATCGGAAGGCCAGGCAGTGCCCTGCCGGCCTCGGCTGCAGCGGC
>JBJOMQ010000026.1:0-18488 GCA_046052275.1 Actinomycetota bacterium
GCACCGTTCGAGTCGAGGTCGGTGACAGCATCGCGGTATTGAAAGGTGACTGATTTCGTCGCCTCGTCGAGCACGACCTGGAACGTGAGGGGATTCGTGCTTCCACCCGCGCGGACCACGTCGACCCACGATGCGGCAAATCGGCGATTCGGCGATGTTCCCTGCACGATGGTCCACGTCGACCCGCTCAGGGTCGGATCGATGTCGTCCCACCACGGTGCGGCAATGTTGTTGGGCTCGAGGATGTTGGGGATCGGCGTGTTGAGGAACGACGTTGCATCGGCGTTGCCGAAGCGGACGTAGCCGTTCGACGACATCGAGATGGACGAATACGACACCCCGTAGAACGGGAACGAGAACGGCAGTGCCACGGCCACGCTGGCGTCATCCGTGAGCGATCGGCGGGTACCACCGACGTTGTAATCCATCCACGAGTACGTCGTTGCCGTGCACGCGTACGGAGTTGGCTGCGGTGGTGCCACGGGGGTGCTGATAGTGGCGGTGTTGCTGAAGGCCGTGAGGGCACCGCCGCCGGATGCCTGCACGCGGTAGCAGTAGGTGGTGCTGCCGCTGAGGCGGCTGTCGTAGAACTGGTTGACGTCGGCGCCGAATGTGCCGATCGATGCGTAGGCGCCGCAGACCCCTGATGTCGAGAGCGCTCGCTGCACGACCCAGTTCGTCTCGCCGCTGACGCCATCGGTCCAGCTGAGCGCTGTGGCATTCCACGCGGTTGCGGTGGCGATCAGCGAGGTTGGGCTACCCGTCGGAGCCGATCCTCCTACGCAGGAGCCGACGACCGAGTTGGCATCGAGGCGCCCGGCGCGATGGGTCCTGCCGTTGAGCGATGCCGTGGGCACCATGCTGTCGAGGAGCAGCGCTCGCATCTGTGCTGGTGTGCGAGTGGGATTTGCTGCCGCACACAGCACGAGTGCGCCGGTGACGTGCGGCACAGCCATCGAGGTGCCGTTCAATGACCCGTAGGTGCTTGGAGGCATCGTGGAGGTGATGCCCACGCCGGGTGCGGCGATGTCGACCGTCGTGGGTCCGTAGTTGGAGAAGCTTGCCAGCCCACCGGTGCTGGTGGTGGCGGCCACCGAGATGACGCAATCCCACGCGCGGGTGGCGGTGGTGCACTGGTAGTTGGCCGGGTACGACGCGATCAGGTCGTTGTTGCCGGTTGCATTGCCGGCGGCGACCACGAACAGGATGCCCGCGTTGCCGCCGCGGTTGATGGCGTCGAGCATCGCCTGGCTGAACCCGCCGCCCTCCCACGAGTTGTTGGTGGCGATCATCCGCAGACTGTGGCGAGTTGCAAGGTCGGTCATGTAGTCGACGGCGCGGACGGCATCGGAGATGAACCCGCCGGTTGAACCGAGGAACTTGCCCGAGACGATGGTGACGTCCCAGGCGGTACCGGCGACACCGATGCCGTTTCCGCCGGTGGCGCCGATGGTGCCGGCAACGTGTGTGCCGTGGATGTCGGCGTTGCCGGTTGCGCCGCCGTCGTAGATCGTGGCGTCGTTGTTGTGGAAGTCGTATCCGTTGATGTCGTCGATGTAGCCGTTTCGGTCGTCGTCGACGCCGGCCACGCCTGTGCTTTCGACCGGATTCACCCACATGTTGTCGACGAGATCGGGGTGAGTCGCCTGGATCCCCTCGTCGATGACGCCAACCACGACCGACGACGAGCCGGTGTAGTTGCGCGTCCATGCTTCCGCTGCCTGACTGCCGAACTGGTTCGCCGGCGTCGACGAGTTGCCGTACATGCCCCACAGGGTTCCGTTGGTCACCAGCGGGTCGTTCGACACTGCCGCCCTCGTGACGGTGTAGTCGGGCTCGGCGAACCGGATGCCGGGCAGCGAGGTGGCGGCGTCGATCGCAGCGGGCACGCTCGTCGTCTCGGGGAGCGTCCAGCGTTCGACGTCGGCGGCGAGCGGCGAGAGTGGCGCCGCGTCGGCAACGCGCAGCGCTGCTCGAACCGCGGCGCGGTCGGCCGGCGTGGCGGTGCGGTGGAAGCCGACGAGGAGTGCGTGCGGCGCGTGCGGCGCGAGCGTGGGAGTGCCGTGCCCGAGATCGGGCAGTGCACTGGCGGGTGTGCGATGTGCGGGCGCGGCAAGGACAATGAGCGCGCAGAGTGCTGCTGCCCTCACGGCCCGTTGGCGCATGCGCCCCGACCTCTCCCTCTGGCCCGTGGTGGGCCCCTCGACTCGCCATGTGTGGCGTAGTAACTACTACTAGTAGTAGTACGCCTACGGCCGGCGTTCAAGGAAAAAAGGGAATTTCTCTAACGATTGTTCGCCATGGCAGGCCGCCAGCAGCGGTGCGGTCTGGCCGGCCCTGCTAGCTCGACCGGCCCGGCTAACTCGACCGGCTCGGCTAACTCGACCGGCCCGACACCACGTCGACAGCGACAGACGGCCGGGAGACCAGCAGCCCGTCGACCCCGCGATCGAGCATGGCGATGTAGAACTCCTCGTTCTCCTGGGTGGCGGTGTCGTCCATCCACACCCAGACGGCGAAGCCGTCGGCCTGTGCCCTCGCGACGACCGGTGCGGTGAGCACCTCGACGCCGGCATAGAACGGCGGCACCTGGAAGACGAGGTCGCTGGGTGCGAAGTCGACCTCGGCGCCGCCGTACCACGAGATCAGGGTGTCGAGACCTGGACTGGTGGCCACGGCGGGGGCGGCGGCTCGGAATGCGGTGAGGACATCGTCGTCGAACGACACCACGATCACCGACTCCTCCCTACCGAGGGCGGTGATCTCGGCGGCAAGTGCCTCGGCGCCCTCCTGCGCCCATGCGAGGTCGGGCTGGCCATCGTCACCAGTGGGAACCTTGATCTCGACGTCGAGCACGTGGTCGGGGAACGCGGTGGCGACCGACCGGAAGGTCTCGATGCGGAAGTCGTCAGGTCCGAAGCCCTCGGGGGCGGGCCTGTCGCCAGTGCGGACGCCCCGCAGTGAGTAGGCCGCCGGATCGAGGCCCTGGTTGCTCCATGTGTCGCCGGCGAACCAGTACGCATTGTCGAGCGCTGAGAGTGTGGCGTAGTCGAGGTCGCGTACGCGGCCCGATGCCTCGGTGGTTCGGTCAACTGTGTCGTCGTGCTGCACCACGAGCTGTCGATCGGCGGTCAGCATGACATCCATCTCCAGCACGTCGGCCCCAGCGAGGGCCGCAGTGGTGAATGCGTACATCGTCGAATGGGGTGCCTCGAAGTCGCCGCCGGCGTGGGCGATCACGATCGGGCGCCGCACTGCGAGCAGTTCGGCGACCGTGTTGGCTTCGGGCGGGCGCACCCGGTCGAGGGCGCGAGGCGGGACTGACGTCGTGGGCGGGGAGGTGGACTCGGCTGGCTCCAGTGCGATGGTGCTGCCCGTGCTGGCGGACCCGGCGAGTGTCGTGTCGGAGGACGCCGAGTCGTCGGTGCATGCCGACGCGACGGCCGCCGTCAGTGCGAGGACGGCTATCGCGCCGCGAAGTCGTCGGGGACGGCGGACGTGAGACATGGGCGCACACTACGGTCCTCCGACTCTGGGAGGGGGGCCTCCACCCCGATAGGGTCGTTTATTGTGAATTGGAAGTCAGCCGGAATGTCGGCGCGCCACACGGCCCTCGCCGGGCTGATGGTGGCCGTTGCAGCAGGGTGCGGCGGGGCCGACACAGCCTCGGCGCCCGTGGGTGACCCCCAGGAAGCGGCCCTCGCAGCGTGCCTTGGCGGCCAGGCACGGCCCGCCGGAGAGCGGCTGGCGATCGCCACCACCGTGGCGCCCATCACGTCGATCGTCGCCAACATCGTCGGCGACCGTGCCGACATCACCGGCATCGTCCCCGAGGGCACGAACTCGCATACCTTCGAACCGCCGCCCAGCGTCGCCGCCACGCTGGCCGGCGCCGACGTGGTGTTCGTCAACGGCCTCGTGCTCGAGGAGCCCACCAAGGACCTCGCCACGGCCAACCTTCCCGACGACTCGGTGCTCTGCGAACTGGGCACCTCGATCCTCCCCGTCGCCGACTACATCTACGACTTCTCGTTCCCGAAGGACGGCGGCAAGCCGAACCCGCACCTGTGGACCAATCCCCCGATGGCCGAGCAGTACGCGTTGCTGGTGCGCGATGTGATGGCGAGGCTCGACCCGTCCAACGCAGAGGTCTATATGGCCAATGCCGCCTCGTATGTGGCCAAGCTCGACGCGCTCGACGAGGCCGTACGTGCTGCCACGGACACGGTCGACCCGGCGAACCGCAAGTTGCTCACCTATCACGACGCCTATGCGTACTTCGCCCGTACCTATGGCTGGGATGTGATCGGTGCCATCCAGCCATCGAGCTTCGACGAGCCCACCTCGAAGGAGATCGCCGAACTCATCGCCCAGGTGCGAGAGTCGGGCGTGCCAGCGATCTTCGGGTCGGAAGTGTTCCCCAGCCCGGTGCTCGAGCAGATCGGCAGTGAGACAGGCGTGCAATACGTCGACGTGCTGCGCGACGATGACCTCCCGGGCGAACCGGGAGATCCAGAGCATTCGTTCCTCGGACTGATGCGATTCGACTACGTGACCATGGTCGAGGCCCTCGGCGGCGATGCCTCTGCCCTCCTCGCCCTTGACGTCGCTGACGTCGTCCCTGATATGGCGGAGTACCCACAATGATCGAACAACCGGCACCAACGCTGTCGCTCGTCGAGTTCGACGGCGTCTCGCACTCGTACGGCGGGCCACTGGTCCTCGACCACGTTCACCTGACGGTCGGCGAGGGCTCGTTCCTCGGCATCATCGGGCCATCCGGTTCCGGCAAGACCACGATGCTGCGCCTCCTTCTCGGCAAGTTGCAGCCTTCGGCCGGCACAGTTCGGCGCCTGCCGAACATGCGCATGGCCTATGTGCCCCAGATCGAGACCGTCGACTGGAACTTCCCGATCACGGTGGCCGAGGTCGTGCTGATGGCATCGAAGGGTTCGTGGCGCCGCCCGCGTGCCACGGCTGCCGAGCGCCGCTCGGTATCGGCCGTGCTCGAACAACTCGGCCTCGGTGGCCTCGAGCAGCGGCACATCCGCGACCTGTCGGGGGGACAGCAGCAGCGGGTGTTCCTTGCACGGGCGTTGCATCGCCAGCCGCAGTTGCTCGTGCTCGACGAGCCCACCTCGGGAGTCGACGTGCGCACCCGGCACGAGATGGTGCACCTCCTGTCCGATCTGCATCAGGGCGGGATGTCGATCGTGCTCACGACGCACGACATCAACGGCCTCGCCGCGCACCTCCCCCTCATTGCCTGCGTGAACCGCCGAGTGGTGGCCGTCGGGACACCCCGCTCGGTGCTCACTCCCGAGGTGCTCGAGACCACCTACGGCGCGCCGATGGAGGTACTCGAGCATGGCGGACTCCTGATCGTCGCCGACTCGCCGGCGGTGACTCGGTGAACTTCTTCGAGCCGTTCCAGTTCGAGTTCTTCCGCAACGGCCTTGCCGTGTCGGTGCTCGCGGGTGCCATTTGCGGCCTCGTGGGCGTGTTCGTGGTGCTGCGGCACCTCAGCTACATCGGGCATGGCCTGTCGCACTCGATCTTCGGGGGTGCTGCGGCGAGCGCCGTGCTGTCGGTGAACTTCTACATCGGAGCCGGCCTGTGGGGGCTGCTGTCGGCGCTGATGATCGGCAGGGTTGCCCGTCGGGGACGTATCGGCTCGGATGCGGCGATCGGCGTGATCACCACCGGATCATTCGCCCTTGGCCTTGCGCTGTCGAACATGTTCGGCCAGGCGAAGCGTTCGATCGAGGCCGTGCTGTTCGGGTCGGTTCTCGGTGTGTCGGCCATCGACGTGGTGGCAGTAGCAATCGTCGGCATCGGCGCGGTGGCGGTCATCGTCACGCAGTACCGTCCGCTTCTCTTCGCTACGTTCGATCCAGAGGTTGCTGATGTGAGCGGTGTCCGAGTGCCGCGCATGGAGGCCTTGCTGATGATGATGCTGGCCGCAACCGTGCTGTTCACGATGCAGGTGGTGGGAGTGCTGCTGATCAGCGCGCTGTTGGTCACCCCGGCGGTCATCGCCCGGATGCTCACCAACTCGTTTGCGCGGATGCTGTTCATCTCACCGCTCATCGGATCGATGTGCGGCCTGTTCGGCATGGTGCTGAGCTATCACCTCGACATCTCGCCGGGGGCGACGATCATCCTCGTTGCCTCAGTGCTGTTCGTGGCGGTGTACGCCGTGACCGGCCGACGAGGTCGCAGTGCGGTCGTCGGACTCGTTCACTGACCATTGCCTCAGGCGTCAGCCGCCAGGGCGCAGATCCCACTCCTGGCCGCCGGGAGTGTCGCGAACCTCGATGCCTGCCTCGGCGAGCCCGTCCCGGATGAGGTCGGAGAGGTCGTAGCGCTTGGCAGCGCGGACTTCGCGCCTGACAGCAAGCGCCACCTCTACGACTGGTGAGAGCACTTCGCGGGGATCCACGAGCCCGCGTGCCGACACCTCGCCCAGGCGGACGATCATCGAGCGCAGCATCGTGCGAGCGCGGTCCATCTCGTCGCTCTGCAGCGTGTCGGCAGACCATGCGGTGATCGCAGCATCGAGTTCGAGCACCGCAGTGACAGCTCCAGCAGCATCGCGTCGCTCGACGGCATCGTCGAATGCGCGACCGAGCCGCTCGGCATCTGCAGCGAGCGACGGTGCCGAACGAGCGTCCGACGCTCCTCCAGTGCTGCCGGCGACCGCAGCGGTCGGCGTATCGAGCGAGGGCGAGGTGCTGCCGTTTGCCGTGCTCGCGTGTGGACCGCGACGAAGGGTGTCGATCGGGACTGTCTCGCCAGCCGGGATCTCCATCGAGATGCCGTTGCGGCGCACGGTGACGACTCCGAGGCCGACGACGGTGGCTGTATCGGCATCGAGGTCGAGGATCACGCCGGTGTGCTCGTCGACGCCGAGCACGAATGCCCCGTCGGGAAGCTCGCGCTCGAGGATGCGCAGCCTGCGCTCGCCGAGATAGCAGAAGCGCGTGTCGTGGTGGCCTCCCTCGGCGTTGTTGTAGTGAGGGATCACCGCTGCGGAGAGGCCGACGACGGAGAGCAGGTCGAGGCCCTCGAGCCAATAGGGATCGTGACCCGACTTGTAGATCTCGTACACCGGCACGGTGCGAATGCCGAGTGTGAGCGCGGCGGCACTCGAGAACGTGACAGCGCCACCGTTGCGAAGCTTGTCGGCCAAGAGGTCGGGCAGTGGCGTGCCAGCCCACTGCCGGAGTGCATAGGTGGGGCTGCCCGGCCCGGCGAAGACGAACTTGGCCGAGCGAACGGCGGCGAAGGCGGTCTCGCGTTCGAGCGTGGAGGCAGTATCGACGCGCTGCAGTCCGGCGACGCCGACCGTTCGCTTCAGGCTTACTCGGAAGTACTCGATCGTCTTGGCCGACAGTTCGTCGGCGTTCTCCTGGAAGCCGAACGGGGTGTCAAGGAATACTGCGGCGATGTCGCCTCGGGCGTCTCCCGTGTCGGCTGCGGCCACTCGCTCGAATACCTCGCGATGCGGCTTCACCATGGTGGGAGCGGTCTCGCCACTGCCCATGATGGTGAGAAGTCGGGTCATGGTGACTGCTCCTTCGACGTGATGCGGGCAGCGAATGAGCGCAGCACCTCGGCCAGCGACTCGGGATGCTGGGCATGGATGTCGTGGTCGGCCGGCGAGAACCAGTGAGCGTCGCCGTTGGGCAGGGCTGCCAGCGCATCGTCGACGGCGGTGCGCTTGTCGTGTGCCCAGGCGACGTCGCCGGTGTCGGCCGGCACGAGCAGCACGGGCAGCGTGATGGCAGGGAACAGCGCAGATGGGCGGTGATCGAAAAGGGCCTTCAGGATCATCAGGTGCCGGTCGAGCGTGAGCCACGGGGCGATGGTGCCGTCGGGGCGGACGTCGAAGTTGGCGAGTGCTCCGCGGATTCCCGACTCGGGCCAGTGTGGATGGGCGCGTCGCATGTGCGACTCGATGGCCGCAAGCGGCGTGCCGACGAGCCGCGGCGGTGTGAGCACCGCACGGCATTCGTCCCAGTCGGCGAATCGGGTGCCCAATTCGATGAAGCCGCCGTCGACGGCAACGACACCGGCGACCGAGTCGGGGTTCGTCGCTGCGAGCTCGATGACGACGTTGCCGCCCCACGACTGGCCGGCGACGATCGGACGTCGGAAGCCGAGCGCGGCGATGACGGCAACGAGGTCGGCGGTGACCGTTGCGAAGTCGTAGCCGTGGTCGGGCTTCGACGACTGCCCGTGGCCGCGCTGGTCGACACTGGCGACCGGATGGCCTGCCGATGCGAGCGACTCGGCAACTCCATCCCACAGGTGGGCGTTCGACGCCAGCCCGTGCACGAGCACGAACGGCGTGCCACTCGCCTCCGGATTGCGGACGAGAACGCGCAGGTCGACACCAGGCTCGACGTCGATGCGGCGCTCGTGTGGTGTTGTGGCGTCGCTCGGAGTTGCGATGTCGGCAGGCGGCATTGGCAATGACGGTATCGGCAGCAGAGCTGCCCGCGTTGTGGCGTGTGGTCGGGTCAGTTGAACGAGCCGACGGCGTACAGGTCGGATGAGCGATCGATGAGCCCCGCGACCATCGCGGCGAGTCGGGCGACGTTGTCGACGTATCGCTCGCAGTGCGCATCGGTGTGGGCGACGCTCATGGTCCACGACTCGCTCTTGCCCCATGGCGGCAGGAAGATGCCGCCGTTGTGCTGCACGAGGAAGTGCAGGTGGCTGAGGGCTGTGGAGATCTGCAGGAACGACCGGTAGTCGGTGGCGGGGGTGTCGTGGAACACCACTGAGCCCTTGAAACCCACGGCGTGTCCGTACGACGGCTGTCCGTGTTCGGCGAGCACTGCGCGACAGGCATCGAGCATCTGGCGGCCGCGCTGTTCGCCTTGCTCGTACACCTCGGGCGTGAGCACGTCGTCGAGCACGGCGCGAGCTGCTGCCATCGTGAGCGGGTTGCCGTTGAAGGTGCCGATCTGGTCGTAGCGACCGGTGGTGATGGCGTCCATCACCTCGGCGGTGCCGCCGATCGCGCCACACGGAATCCCGCCACCGAGTGCCTTGGCGAGGCAGACGATGTCGGGCCGTACGCCGAACAGGCGTGTTGCTCCCCCCCAGTGCACGACAAGGCCGGTCTTCACCTCGTCGAAGGCCACGAGTCCGCCATGGCGGCGGACCAGGTCGCACGCGCCCTGCAGGTAGCCCGGAGCAGGCGGGATGATGCCGGCATTCATCATCATCGGCTCGAGGATCATCCCGGCCACTTCGCCGTCATGTGCCTCGAGCACGCGCTGCAGTGCAGCGAGGTCGTTGAACGGCACGATCCTGATGAGGTCGGCCATCGCCTGAGGGATGCCGCTGCCGGCAATTCGAGTGGGGTCGTCCTCTGGGCCCAGCATGTCGAGGCTGCGGAATGACGACACCATGATGGCGTCGCTGTGTCCGTGATAGCTGCCCTCGACCTTGATGACCACCTGTCGTCCGGTGATGGCCCGCATGAGATGGATCGCGTCCATGGTGGCCTCGGTACCCGAGTTGGTGAAGCGCCACATCGGCAGGCCGAAGCGCTCGCGCAGCGACTCGGCGACGGCGATGGCGTCCTCGGTGGGCTGGGCGAAGTGCGTGCCGAGGGTGACGCGCCGCTGCACGGCATCGACGACGGCTGGATGTGCGTGGCCGACGACGTTGACGCCGTAGCCGCCGTGGAAGTCGACGTACTCGGTGCCGTCGGCATCCCAGACGAGGCCGCCGTCGCCGTGGCTCACCCACACCGGACACGGCTTGGAACTCGCCCAGCTCGAGGTGACGCCGCCCGGCATGACGGTGCCGCCGCGTGTGCCGAGTTCCTGAGAGCGTCGGGTGCGGCCGAGGAAGGAGGCTTCCTCAGCCCGGATCAGGTCGTCGAGGGAGTGGTTCGGTGCAGTGTGGTCCATGGCAGTGCCGGCGTGGACGGACGGTCGTCGCCGGTGGACGACCTGCGGCGGGGCCGCACCATGCGCCTGACGCTAGCCCACGGCGCCGCCGACCAGGCCGGGTCGGGTATCGACGGCGGGTGACCTTCGACCCCTTGTGCTGACGTACGGACGTGCCGACACTGAGTCGGGCCGCAGCGCCTGCCATCGTTGCGGCAGGAGGAGACGACGATGGGATCTGCGACATCCGACACCAACACCGAGGTCTGTGGTGCCGCCGCCGCGGCGGTAGTCGCACCACGCTGCGCCGGCCGCCGACCGGCACATCTTGTGGCGACCGTGGTGCTGTGCGCGATCGCTGCTTCGTGCGGCAGCACCGAATCCTCGAGCAGCACGAGCGCCACCGGAACCTCGACGCCTGCATCGTCGACCTCGGTGACGACGACCGTGTCGCCGAGCACAGCGCCGTCGTCGACGGACACATCAACCACTGTGGCGCCGCCGCTCGAGCAACCGGCGATCTGGCCTGCGGCAGGCGAGTACTTCGACCGTCCCGAGCTTGCGGCGGCCGACTTCGTGGTGCGAGTGCTCGGAGTTCCGCCCACACTCGGCCCGTTCATGGCGGGCGACTCGCGAAGTGGCGAGATCGAGGTGCTGTCGCCCGGCGGATCGCTGACGGGTCGCGGGGTGCTGTTCATGCGCCAGCTCGGGCCGCAGAGCGGGTGGTTCGTCACCGGTATTGGCAACGATGTCGCCGCCGTGGCGTCGCCCGTGCAGGGCGACACCGTGGCAGCGGGTCCGCTGACCGTGCAGGGCGTCGGTTACGGATTCGAGGCCGCCATCTCGGTGAGCGCCTACGTGGCCGGCAATCCGGTGCCGATCGACACCGTCTCGACCCAGGCGGGGTCGATGGAGCTGCCCGGCGAGTTCACGGTGACGCTCGACCTGTCGTCGGCATCGCCGGGCGACCTGGTGATGATCCTGGTGCGCGGCGGCGTCGGGCTCGAGACCGACCCGGGCGAGCTCGGGGCCATCGCCGTCGCCGTGGGCTGAGGCCGCCGTCGCCGGCCGGGCGACCGATGCCCGGTGCATGGCGCCAGGCGGGGCCACGGGACGAATCGTTCGGGGAATCCACGGGCGCCGTCACGCGGCGTCGAGGGTGGTGCGTAGGCAGGGCAGGGTGCGGCACACGGCCGGCACCAGCCAACCCGGGAGACCATCATGACGTCCCAGTTCCCCACGCTCACCACCCTCGGCGCCGAGGTGTCGATCGACCTTCCGCTCAGTGATGTCGACGTCGAGGTCGCCGTCGATGCGCTCGGCTACACGGCGCTTGTGACGCAGGTGTTCGGCAACGATCACGAGGCACCGATCGAGGTGAGCTACACCTTCCCGCTCCCCGGCGGCGTTGCCGTGCACGGCTGCACGATCCGAATCGGCGACCGCGTCCTCGATGCCGAGCTGAAAGAGGTCGGCCAGGCGCGGATGGAATACGACGAGGCCGTCAAGAAGGGCCTGACGGCGTCGATTGTCGAGAAGAACCTGTCCGAGGTGTTCACGGTCCGGGTCGGCAACGTGGCGCCGAACAGCGAGATCGAGGTCCAGCTGACACTGCATGGCGAGGTCGTCATCGACGAGGGTGAGGCGACGCTGCGCTTCCCTGCGGTGGTGGCGCCGCGCTATTCGTCGCCCGATGCTGCGGCCGAGTCGGCCGACACCCGACTGCTTCCCCGCGCGCCGGGCGTGACGTCGTCGGTGCGCACTCGTTTCTCCATCGAGGTGGCCGATGGCACCGTCGTCGACGGTTCGTCGATTCGCTGCACGTCGCACCACGACTCCGGAACCGCCCTCGGTCATCGCATCGATGACATCGCGCTCGACCGCGACGTGGTGTGGCGCTGGCCGGTGGCCCCGTCGACGACGATGGCTCGCTGGATCCCCGACGCCGACGATCCCGAGCAGGGGGTCGTGGAGGTGGCGATCCGCGAGCCAGCACCCGACAGCAGCGTCCGCCTGCCGGTCGACGTGAGCATTCTCATCGACCATTCGGGTTCGATGGGCGGATCGGGACAGGTGATCGCCAACGGCATTGCAGGCGACATCCTGACGACGCTCGTCGCTGGCGATACGGCGGATGTCGTCCAGTTCGACAACAGCGTCGAACCACTCGGGGCGTGCGAAGCGGGTCCGGTCCAGCCCGGGAGCGCTGCCTTCCGACGGCTCGTCGACCAGGTGGCTCAGATCACCTCGTGCGGCGGCACCGAGCTGCTCGGTGCCATCCGCTTTGCGGCGAAGCGTCTGCCTGCTGCGGCAGCCGGGCGCGAGCGCGTGCTGGTGCTCATCACCGACGGCCACTTCGGCAACGAGGGCGAGGCGGTTCGCCTGCGCTCGACCGTGCTGAAGGGCGTCCGCGTCGTCGTGGTGGGCGTCAATATGTCGGTCAGCGGCGGATTCCTCACCGAGTTGGCGAATGGTTCGTACATCGAGCTCGTGAACGACGACCGCCGCCGGCTTGAGGTGAGCCGGCGGATCTGCTCGCGGATCACTGCCCCGCTGCACTCCGGACTGCACATCGAGGGGGCGACCGAGCCCACTCGCCCGCTCGGGGTTGACGTGTACCCAGCGGCATTGGTGCGCATCGGCGCCCGCATGGCCCGGCCAGGAGCGAGCGTGGTGCTGGTCGACAGCGATGGCGAGCGGATCGTCGTGCCCGTCTGCGAGTCGGCCGACGGCTCGATTCGCACACGCTGGGCCGCGGCCCGGCTCATCGTGCTCGAGCACGGCAATGCCGACGACGGTGAGATCGTCGCCATGTCGGTGCGCTACCGGGTGCTGTGCAAGCGCACCGCCTGGATCGTGGTCGACCGCGAGGGCCCGGTGCAGGACACCACTCCGGTGACCATCGTGCAGCCGATCGAGGAGGCGTTCGCCTTTGGCGCCGTCGACGCGATGCAGGTGAGCTCGGCACCGAGATTCCTCAGGTCAGCCGTCAGTAGCGACAGTTACCCCTCCCACAGGGTCCCTCGCGGGGCCCGGCCATTGATGGCCCCGCGGGCGATGGCGGCGCCTCGCCCGAGGGCGGCGCAGCGACGCTCGACACCAGCGGTCGACACCGCAGCACTCCTCGCGGAGTGCCAGCAGGCACTGGCGGCGCTGAGAGCGTCGTCGACGGTCACATCCGACCTCGTCGACCTGGTCGAGCGATGCCGCCCGGCGCTGTCGCAGGCGCTGCGTCGCAGTCTCGGCCGACTCGGTCTCGGTGAACTCGTCGGCCCGGTGCAGCAGCGTGCCGCAGCATCAGTCGACGCCTGACGTCAGGTGCCGCAGAAAGTGACGTAGCGTCCAGCGCCGGCGGGTGCCGGCAGGGCGTAGCGCTCGAGTCCCGGCCTGGCCATGAACGGCTGGGCGAGGGCATCGAGCAGCGTTGCCAACGGCGTCATGTCGTCGGCGACAGCGGCAGCGAGCGACTCTTCGACGAGGTGGTTGCGCGCGACGTACACGGGGTTCACCCCGTCCATCGCGGCGGCCACCTCGTCGGCGCGTCGGGAATCGGCCGACAGCACCATCCGCCACCGGGTGACCCACGCGTCAAATGCCTGCCGTCCGAGGACGCTGTCGGCGAGGCCATCGTGGCCAGCATTGGCGCCGTCGGTACGAAGGCGGTCGGCCAGCACCCTGAACGCCGATGTGTAGTCGACGCCGTGAGCGTGCAGCAGGCCGAGTAGTTCGTCGACGAGCAGGTCGGCGGCATCAGGTTCGACAGCGCTTCCGGTGAGGCCGATCTTGGCTCGCATTCCCTCCCGCCAATGGCGATCGAACTGCTCTGGGAATGCCTCGAGCGCCTCGGTGGCAACCGTCACGGCGTGATCACGGTCGTCGTCGAGCAGTGGCAGCATTGCCTCGGCGAGCCGAGCCAGGTTCCAGTGCGCCATGTTCGGCTGGTTGCCCCAGGCATACCGTCCGCCGTGGTCGATCGAACTGAACACCGTTGCGGGGTCGTAGGCGTCCATGAAGGCGCATGGTCCGTAGTCGATCGTCTCGCCCGAGATGGTCATGTTGTCGGTGTTCATCACACCGTGGATGAAGCCGACCAGCATCCACTTCGCCACGAGTGATGCCTGCGCTGCGATGACATGCCGGTACAGGTCGCGATATGGCTGCGGCTCGTCGCGGGCGGACGGGCAGTGTCGGGCAATGGCATGGTCGGCAAGCCGTCGCAGTAGCGAGGTGTCGGAATGTGACGCTGCGTACTGGAAGCTGCCGACTCGAAGGTGGCTCGATGCCACTCGCACCAGAATCGCGCCGGGCAGCACCTGCTCGCGGACAACATGGTCGCCGGTGGCGATGACGGCGAGCGCCCGGGTGGTGGGAATGCCGAGCGCGTGCATCGCCTCGCTGACGATGAGTTCGCGCAGCATCGGGCCGACCGCCGCCTTGCCGTCGCCACCGCGCGCGAAGGGCGTGCGGCCAGATCCCTTGAGGTGGAGGTCGAGGCGACGACCGTGGGGATCGATGATCTCGCCGAGCAGCAGAGCCCGTCCGTCGCCGAGCCGCGGCGAGTATCCGCCGAACTGGTGGCCGGCGTAGGCCTGGGCCACCGGTCGGGCGCCGTCGGGCAGCGCTGCTCCGGTGAGCAGGGCAAGGCCGGCCGGCGTCCGCAGCGAATCGGCGTCGAGTCCGAGCTCCGCGGCAAGCTCGTCGTTGAGGGCGAGCAGTCGCGGCGACGAGGCGGGTGCGGCCTGCCATGGCTCATGGAGACCGCTGAGATCGCGGGCGAACCAGTCGTCGAGTCGGATCGCAACGGTGGTGCCCACATCGGTCACGCTACGGGCGCGAGCGGCCTCAGCCGCCACCGTGCACCGCAGTGATCAGGCAGGGCCGGTGAACAGCGATCCCCTCGTGAGGTGCTGGCCGTCGCCATTGGACGGCTCACCCTGCCGCTGCTTGGCCTCGGCCCTGGCGACTACCTGATGGTGCACCTCGTCGGGTCCGTCGGCGAGGCGCAGGGTCCGCTGCGCGTGGTACATGTCGGCGAGCGGGAACCACCTCGAGATGCCTGCAGCGCCGTGCATTTGGATCGCCTCGTCGATGATGTCGCAGCACTTCTCGGGAACCATCGCCTTCACTGCGCTCACCCACACACGGGCTTCGGCGTTGCCGAGTGTGTCCATTGCCTTTGCTGCGCGCAGCACCATGAGCCGCATCGCCTCGACCTCGATGCGCGCCCGCGAGATGACCTCCATGTTCTTACCGAGGTTGATCAGCTTCTTGCCGAAGCCTTCGCGGCTGAGACCGCGGTCGACCATCATCTCGATTGCTCGCTCTGCGGCACCGATGCTGCGCATGCAGTGATGGATGCGGCCAGGGCCGAGGCGAAGCTGGGAGATCTCGAATCCCCGCCCCTCGCCCCAGAGCACATTCGTGGCCGGGACTCGGACGTCGGTGAACCGAAGGTGCATGTGGCCGTGAGGGGCGTCGTCGTTGCCGAACACGTCCATGGCACCGACCTTCTCCACCCCTGCCGTATCCATCGGCACGAGGATCTGCGACTGCTGCTTGTAGGTGTCGGCGTGCGGTGACGTCTTCACCATGACGATCATGATCTTGCACCTCGGATCACCTGCACCGGAGATGTAGAACTTCTCGCCGTTGATGATCCATTCGTCGCCGTCGAGTACCGCACTCGTGCTGATCTGACGTGCATCCGACGACATCACGCCGGGTTCGGTCATGGCGTATGCAGAGCGGATCTCGCCGCGCAGCAGCGGCTCGAGCCACTGCTTCTTCTGCTCGGCCGTGCCAACGCGCTCGAGCACCTCCATATTGCCCGTGTCGGGTGCCGAGCAGTTAAGGCACTCCGAGGCGAGACGGTTCTTGCCGAGTTCGACGGCGATGTATGCGTAGTCGAGGTTGCTGAGACCCTCACCGGTCTCTGAGTTGGGAAGGAAGAAGTTCCAGAGTCCGAGCGACCGGGCCTTCGACTTGGCGCCCTCGAGCAGCTCGAGCTGGCCGGGGGCCCAGCTCCACCGGTCGGCTCGTCCCTCGCCGAGGCGGTGGAACTCCTCGGTGATGGGGTCTACCTCGTCGCGGATGAATGCCCTGACGGCGTCGTAGAGCGGACGGACCTTGTCGGACATCCGAAGGTCGAAATCGTCCATGCTCGCTGTCTTCAGTGCGCCACCGGCCATCGGGTGCCTCCTGTGAGTCGTGCTGCACGACCGGGTTGGGCGGCTCGCTGACGCGGTCGGTCGCCGGGCAACCGGTCGGGTCTGCCCGATGCCATGGTGGCAGATTGCCGGCGGGTGGGCCGAATGGGGCGAGCTGCACGGCAGACGTACGGCCGCGGATCGGCAAGGATTCGCCCATGACTGCTGGCGATGACACCGCTGCGCTGCTGGCCCGCCGCGACGCAGTGTTCGGCAAGGGCTCCACGATCTTCTACGACCATCCGGTGCACCTCGTGCGCGGTGAGGGCGTGTGGCTGTTCGATCCCGATGGCCGCCGGTACCTCGACCTGTACAACAACATCCCTGTCGTGGGCCACTGCAATCCACGGGTGGTGCAGGCGATGTGCAGCCAGGCGTCGGTGCACACCACGCACACGCGATATCTCGACGGCCGGATCGTCGAATATGCCGAGCGGCTTCTGGCCCTTCACCACCAGCAGGTCGACAACGTCGTGTTCACGTGCAGCGGCACGGAAGCGAACGAAGTTGCGATGCGCATGGCGCGCATGGCCACTGGCGGCACCGGCTTCATCTGCACTGACGCCACGTATCACGGCAACAGCGATCTCGTGGGCAGTCTCACGCGGGCACCGCGGCGCGGACGGCCGGGTGTGCACGCCATCCCCTTCCCGCAGCGCTATCGGCCTCTCCGCGACGGGGTGAGCGAGGCCGAGCTCTGCGATGCATATCTCGACGAGGTACGCGCTGCCATTGACGACTTTGCAGCCGAGGGAACGCCGCTCGCCGGGGTGATCTTCTGCTCGATCCTTGCCAACGAGGGACTTCCCGACGTTCCCGCCGACTTCCTGCCGCGTGCGGCGCAGATGGTGCGCGAGGCCGGTGGCGTGGTGATCATGGACGAGGTGCAGTCGGGCTTCTGCCGAAGTGGCGAATGGTGGGGCTACGAGAAGATGGGCGTCGTGCCCGACATCGTCACGATGGGCAAGCCGATGGGCAATGGCATTCCGGTGGCCGCATGTGCAGCCCGGGCCGACCTTGTCGAACTGTTCCGCTCTCGCACCCGGTACTTCAACACCTTTGCCGGGAGCCCGCTGCAGGCGGCTGCGGGCATGGCCGTACTCGATGAGATCGAGGACCGTCAGCTGCTGGCGCAGGTGAATGACGTTGGCAGCCGACTGCTGCAGGCGCTGCACGAGCTGTGTGCGGACGTCGGGCCCGCTGGTGACGTGCGTGGCTGTGGCCTGTTCATCGGCATCGAGTGGGTGAAGGACCGCGAGTCGAAGGAACCCGATACCGAGGGGGCGGTGAGGATGGTGAATCTCCTGCGCGAGCGCGGCATGCTCCTGTCGAATGCGGGGGCGCACTCGAACGTGCTCAAGATCCGTCCGCCGCTCGTCTTCGAGCAGCCACATGCCGATGTGTTCCTCGAGGCGTTCGAGGCCGCACTCACCGAACTGCGCGGCTGATCCGATGGCCAGTGAGGAAACGGCCGGCTCGATCCTGCACGCGCTCCGCTCGACTGCGGTGCGGGCGCTGTCGGCGTGGGACATCGACGTCGCCTCGCTCGAATTCGTCGTGGCCCGCGAGAACGCTGTGTTCAGGGCCCGTCGACACGACGGTCGTTGGGTGGCAGTTCGGGTGCTGCGTCCCGGCTATCACGACGCGGCGGAACTGGAGAGTGAGGTGGAGTGGACCACTGCCCTCATCGCTGCTGGCATCGACACCCCGGCCACGGTGGCAGCGATCGATGGCCGCCACTTCGTCGCAGCACGAGGCGACGACGGTGTCGAGCGAATGGTGGGCGTGGTCGAGTGGATCGACGGCGAGGAACTTGCAGCTTCACTGCTCGACGAACGCGGCATCGATGTCTACCGCCGGCTCGGCGAGCTGATGGCTCGAATGCACGAGCATGCGGCGTCGTGGGTGCCGAGTCCGTCGTTCACTCGCCATCGACTCGATGCTGATGGGCTGCTGGGTGATCAGCCGTGGTGGGGGCGGTTCTGGGATGTACCCGAGATCGACTCGACGCAGCGTCCGGCAATCGACGCTGCTCGACGTGAACTTCGGCAGTTGCTCGACCAACTCGGCACCTCGCAGTCGACGTTCAGCCTCATCCATGCCGACCTCCTGCCGCAGAATGTGCTCGTTCGCGATGGCAGCCCGTTTGTGATCGACTTCGATGACGCTGCCTTCGGATGGCATCACTACGAGATGGCTGTATCGCTGTACGACATTGCAGATCCCGACGCCCGCGCGGAGCGCCGCGCCGCGCTGCTCGAGGGCTATCGACGCGTGCGGCCCTTCTCGGCCGCCGATGAGGCCTTGCTGCCGGCATTCCACGTGCTCCGCCAACTACAGGTGATCGGCTGGCTGCACCCTCGGCTCGACC
>JBJOMQ010000027.1:0-17965 GCA_046052275.1 Actinomycetota bacterium
GGAAGTTCGTGCCGTTGGTGGTCGCCCTGGTGTCGACGAATCGCACCGGTGCCGCGAACGGGTTCATGCCGTCGACACCCGGTGGGCTCGCCGCAAGTTGCTCGACGAACAGCAGGCGGTCGGGGGTCCGCTGCGACTGCAGCAGCGTGCTGCCGCCGTAGACGGTGCGCTCGGCGATCGCACCCAGCGTCGCCGACCCCTGCAGGCTCGACCACACCTGCGCCGGCGTCATCGACGGGTTCCGCTGCAGGACCAGCGCCGCAGCGCCCGACACGAACGGCGCAGCGATCGACGTGCCGTCGCGGTTCACGAACGTGTTGTCGCTCGTCGTCTGATTCGCCGCCGACGCGAACGGGTAGGGCATCCGCACGCCCACGCCCGGAGCGAGGACGTCGACGCACGGCCCGAAGTTCGAGAACGATGCCTCGGTATCGGTGCGGTCGGTCGCGCCGACCGTGATCGCCGACGGTGTCGACCCGGGGCTGAAGTTGCACGCCGGTTCGCCGCCGGCGAACGTGTTCCCGGCCGCCACCACCACGGTGATGCCGGCATCGACCACCGCCTTCACCGCCGCGTTGAGCGTCGGCGACAGCGTGCCGCCGAGGCTCATGTTCACCACCACCGGCACCCCCGGCGGCCGATTGGCGAGCACATGGTCGAGTCCTGCCATCACCGTGGCGTCGCTGCCGTTGCCCCCGCAGTCGAGCACCTTCACTGCTGCGAGGATCGCGCCCTTGGCCACGCCTGCCGACGTGCCGGCCAGCACGCCGGCCACGCCGGTGCCGTGGCCGCTGCAGTCGCCGATGCCGCTCGTGTCGTCGGGAAACGGCACGAAGTAGCTGCGCGCCGTGCTGACGCGGCCCTTGAACTCCTCGTGTGAGATGCGCAGGCCGGTGTCGACCACGTACACCAGCACGCCGACGCCCGCATTCGCATAGTCAAAGCGGTTGTTCAGGCTGCCCGAGCGCTGGTCGACGCGGTCGAGACCCCAGAAACCCGTACCGGACGGAAAGGTCTGCGTGCCCTGCGCTCCCACCACAGTGCCGTCAGCCATCGTCATCGGAAGCCCAGCAGCGCGCATCGGCACCTCGCGGCTCACCGACACCACGCCCGGCACCCTCGCGAGTGCCGCAGCACGCGCGGGCGTGGCCTGCACCACCAGTGCCGTGAGCACGCGCTCGAATCGGTCGACCGCCGTCACCGACATCGATCCGAGACGCCCTGCGACACGGTCGAGGGCGGCGTGACCGTCGGTGCGAACGATGTAGCGGTGCTCGCCAGGCCGCAGCGGCGCATCGAACCGCCCGCCCCGCCGGGGTGCCGCCCCGACGGCGCCCACCAGGTCGGCGGACTCGCCACCGGCGGTCGATGCCACCGTCGGCGCCGTGCCAGCGATGGCAGTGTGGCGGGAGGACACGCGACCCTCGGCCGTCGCGACTCCCGACTCGCCGACGGCGACGGCCGACGACACCGCCAGCGCCGCCAGCAGCGCACCACGCAACCTCGGCGTCACCCGCCGGCCGACCCCGTCACTGACATGCATACGGGCGCGCAGCGGTCTCGCAGACCACTGACGGGCGGCGTCGGACGACACGTCCGCACGGTATCGGGTCGCTGTCGGCACGTCACCGCAGACTGCCTGCGGCACCGCCTACCAGCGAGTTGCCAGCAGCGCCGTCGCAGCGCCGAGTGCCGCAAGCGGCACCAGCAGCATCACGGCGCATCCACCGCGATACGAGAGCCCGGGAGCGAGTCGGGTGGTCACCCGACCGCGGGAATTGACGCTGAACGGACCCTTGCGGAAGGTGACGCTCGGCCCGCTCTTCGACAGGTTGATCCAGCTGTTCCGGCCCGTCCGGACCCGCTTTCGATACGAGAATCCCACACCCTCACCCTACGACGCACCGCCGCATTGCGCGTGCCGGACACTCCCAAATGCTGCTGCGCAAGCCGCCCACCCCCTGCCCGATTAGGCAAAAAGCAGTACTCGCCGAGTGTCCGACACTCGACCATCGTGCAGGCCGTAATGTCATCAATGCATGTCAGGCGGCGGCATATTTCTGACCAATACCACGGTCCGTAATTCGATGTCCCGGCCAATGTCACGGGGCGCGGAGCTGAGTGCGTCGAGTGGCTGTCAGACCCCCGACGGCCCACCCCGGGTCAGCAAAGGACAGTCCGCCCCATGATCCCCTCACTGCTGTTCGATCGCAGCGTCGTCACCGTCCGCCACGACGAGCAGGTGAATGCCCTCCTCGAGATCACTGCGCCTGCAGCGCCCACGGCGACGCGAGCACCGCTCGACATCGTCACCGTCATCGACCGCTCGGGCTCGATGTCGGGCGATCCACTGCGCGCCGTCATCGCTGCCGTCTCCGACCTGCTGCGCATCGCCACGCCGGCCGACCGCATCGCTGTCGTCGCCTTCGACGACAGCGTCCAGGTCGTGCTGCCGCTCGCCTCGCACGATCCACACTCGGCAGTGCGTGCAGTGCGCGGCATCACGTCGCGTGGCTCGACCAACCTCTCCGGAGGCTGGCTGATGGCCGCAGAAATCCTCGCCACGAGCGGCCGCCCCGAGGCCGTCAAGCGCATCGTGCTGCTCACCGACGGCCACGCCAACAAGGGTGTCACGGGCCGGGAACAACTCGCCGAAATGGTGCGCAGCGACAGCAACCCCGACATCACCTCGTCGTTCATCGGCTTCGCCAACGGCTACGACGAAGTACTGCTCGCCAGCCTCGCTGACGCCGGCCGCGGCAACGACTACTTCTGCGCATCAGCCGACGATGCAGGCCCCGTGTTCCGCGCCGAGTTCGACGGCCTTGCCACGGTCGTGGCACAGAACGTCAGCGTGGAGATCACGCCGACCGACGCAGTCGCAGCAATGCGCGTGCGCAACAACTACGTCGTGCAGCACGGGCCCGACGGCCGCATCACCGCCCAGATCGGCGATGTCTACAGCGAGGAAACCCGCCGCCTCATCGTCGAACTGAGCCTCCGGCCGCTGCGCGAGACCGGACCCGTCGACGCAGCAACCATGACGATCCGCTGGACCTCGGTGGTGGGCTCGTTCGCGATGCACAGCATCGATGTCCCCATCGTCGTCACCGGCGGCGAGGCTGACGAGACGCGAGTGGCGACTCTCGACCCGCGTGTCGCCGCCCAGCTGGCACTGCTCGATGCCGCCGACGCCGAGCGCGAGGCCCGCGACCTGGCCGGACGGGGCGATATCGACGAGGCGGTTCGCCTCCTGCGTTCCTGCGCCGACCAGCTGCGGTCACTCGGTCTCGACGACGACGCCGCCCTGCTGTCGGCATCGGCCGACGAGATCGACTACAGCGGCTTCGTCCCGGCGATGAGCAAGCGACTGTGGACCAACAGCCGGATGCGCGGTGGCAAGCGCCAGTCGACCTACGACTCGCGCTGGGACGCCCAGACAGCGGCCCGTCGACGGACCGGCTCGGACCCCGGCGTGCCGGGCTCGCTCCCGTCCGGCGCCGGCTCGTCCGACCCTGGCTCGTCCGGCCCTGGCTCGTCCGGTCCCGCCACCCCCGACGCCAGCCCGGGCGACACCGGCGGGGACGCCCTGTGACACCCCTCCGCGAGGGTGTCGATCTCATGACCACTGCGTCCGATCGCCCGTCCTCACAGGAGCCCGCCATGTCGTCGTCCCGTCGCCACCCCGAGTCACCAACTCGCACCGTGCCAGCCCGCACCGTGTCAGTCCGCGCCGTGTCCACTGATCCCACCGCACTCTGGATCGCCGGCGTCATGCGCGCCGTGGCACGCCAACTGCGCCGGCGTCCCGACGCCGACGACGTCGCCATGCGCGTCGTGCTCGCCGTCCTCGAGCAGCCGGCCGCCCGCCAGCGCCAGATCATGGCCCGCTACCCCGACCCGGTCGCCTACGCCCGGATGGTCGCCCGCCATGCGCTGATCGACCACGACCGGTGCGAGCGGGTGCAGCAATGCCGCGGCGCCCGGCTCTTCCGCCGGGCCGACGGCACCATCGAACCCGGCCGCACATGGCACTACGGCGACGCCCCGGTGCAGTCAGGCGGCGAGTCGATGTTCGACCTGTGGGCTGCCGACGATGCCCCAGTCGACGAGTTCGTCGCCGAGCACCTCGACGCCCTCGGCATGCTGCAGCGCGTCCTCGGCGGCCTCAGCGCCGACGAGCGCGACCTGCTCCACCGCATCGACGGCCTCCACCACCGCGTCAGCGACATCGCCCACGAACGCGGCGTCGCCCGCGAGACCCTCAGCAAGAAGGTCTCTTCCGCCCGGTTGCGCGTGCAAACAAACCGCCGGGAGGTAGAGAATGGGGGCATGGTCGCGAAGCACGCCACCCGCCCCGCCAGGCCGGCAGCCGCCGGGGCCGCTCACGTCGCCCGACGACGGTGAGCCCGCGTCTTGCGCAGGTCCACCTGCGCTACCGACCTGCCAGCGACGTGCTCAGTGGCGATATCGAGCTGGGCACGCTCGCTGCAGACCAGCCGATCACCGAGACCCTCGACGCCGACACCTACTTCGAGTGGCGCCGCTGCACTGTCGCCGACGGCCTCGTGCTCTCGTCATTCCAGATCCTCCACGCTGCCGCCCGCCCCGACGGCCCGCCGCTGTCGATGCTGCCGGCCGAGGTGCTCGTCCTAGCCCGCCAGGTGATCGCGTCCGGCACGGCCGCCCTGCGGCCGGACGCCACCATGATCGAGCGGCTCAAGGCGAAGGCCGATACCACGGCCCTGCTCACCGTCGACCAGCTGCTCCAGTCGAGTGCGGATGCCGTGGCAGCCGAGCCGCTGCCGCCGACACCGGCAGAGCAGTCGCAGGCCGGCGCACTCGCCGCCGCGATCGATCAGGTGGCATCGGTGATCGCCCGGCTTCCCGAGCCAGTCGAGGCCACGCGCACCACCGAGCTCGTCCACCTCGCCCACGAGCTCGCCGCCGTGCTGCGCGAGACACCGGGCACCACGTCGCCCGGCACCTCGGCTGCAGCTCGCCGAGCCGCCCGACATGCCCTGCCGCTCGACACCTCGTCCCGATCGGCGCTGTGGCGGGCACTCACCGAGGTCGACGACCGACGCCACTGGCAGAGCGCCCTCGTCAGGTTCAACTCGCTCGCTGCCGACCTCGACCGCCAGCGAGTCGACACGCTGCGCGCCAGGGTGCGCGGCACGCAGTCGCCACTCGACGACTGCCCGTCGGCCGATCGGCGCGCCGACGACGACAGCGACGACTGAGCGGCCACCGCCCTCGTCGCCCCCGACACCCTCGACGCCCTCGTCAACCCCGCCACCCTCGTCACCCCCACCACCCTCGTCACCCTCATCACGCGTCGCGGCCCTGCGTTCGTTCCTCCGGAGGTCACCCCCCACCGCCGAGGAGCCCCGTGACAGCGACACCCGCCGATGAGCCGCAGCAGCCGCGCAACACCTTCTGGGCGCGAACCTTCGCCCTCGCACGGCGCAGCGGCAACTGGACAGAGGTGCAGCGCCGCTACACGCGCTCGACGGCGCAGCAGATCGCATCCGACATCGGCAATGCACATCGCCGCAAGCCAGCCCACCTGCGCGTGCGCGGCATCGTCCCCGGCGAGATCTGGGAGGCGCGGTGGGAGCCGATCGACGGCAACGCCGACGGCGACCACCGGGTGTTCATCCGACTCCGCCCGGCCGATCGCTGAGCGGGCCCCGCCGGGGCACTGCGACCGGCCGGCGGTTCGGTGTAGGTCGTCCACAGGAACCACCCCTTGCCGTCCACAGGGAACATATGTTTGATTCGCGACGATGACGTCCGCCACCATCGACCTCGGTGCCAGCCTCACAGCGGTCACCTCCGAAGCCGGCCCCGTGGCGCGACTCACCATCTCGTCCGAGCTGCACGACATCGCACTGCGCTTCGAGCGCGCCGGCGGCCATGTCACCAGCAGCCTGTGCTACTGCGGCGGCCGCATCCCGGTCGATGTCACCATCCAGCCGGGCGCCGTGGTGCTCGCCCTCGACCACGAGGCCCGCGAGCTCGCCATCGACCCCAACCGCTGGCGGCTCGCCGTTGCCCGGGTGCTCGCCGAATGGCACGGCGGACTCGAGTGGTGCGCCGTCGACGGCAGCATCCCTCCCGATCGATTGCTGGTCGCTGTCATCGGCGCCGTCACGCACCCGCTGCTCGAACCCCTCTACCGCGCCGGACGTGCGCCACTGCGCGAGGTACCCCGATGGGCCGTGCCGGTGCTGCGATCCTCAACGGCAGCCGAGGCCGCCGCCACCCTCGTCGAGCGCCCGCACCGCCGGCTCGTGCGCACGCTCGCCGCCAGCCTGCAGCACGGCGCCGACGGCAGCGAGCCGCGCTTCGACGCACTGGCGCTCGCTGTCGCATCCGCCAACGCGCTCACCGCCGACGAGCTCGCCAACCTGCTCGCCACCGAGCCCTTCGCTGCTGAGTCCATCGCTACTGAGCCCATCGCTACTCAGCCCGTTGACGACGCCGACCGCCCCGTCGCCACGGTCGACGACATCGCCGCCATTCGCACGGCGCTGCGCATCTGGCCGCGCGAGCGCCGCGCCCCGCTGCTCGTCGACGCCCTCGCCCACCACCGACTCGCCGACATCGTCACCACGCTCACCCGGCTCCAGTGGGTGCGAGACCGCGTCGAGCATCCGCTGCCCGTACGTCTCGCCGACGTCGCCGCGCTCTGCGCCCGGCACGTGCCGGTCATCTCCAGCGCACCGCCCGACCCCGGTGCGGTCCGGGCACCCCGCACCGCTCGCACCACAGGGGCACGCCGTGCCCGAGGCGCTGCGGCCAACCACCAGGCAGCCGTCCTCGATGCCCTCCGCGACCAGCTCAACGCCACGCAGGTCGACGAGGCCCCTGCGGTCGGGCCCGCCGGCGCAGCACGCCCCGACCACATCAACGACGAGCGCGATGAGCACGATGAGCACGATGAGCACGACGATCTCGCCGCTCCCGACCTGCAGTGGCGCATCCCCGACGAACTGCTGCGCATCCACCGCCACCGGCACGGAGGTGTCGTCTTCGACGTCGCCACATCGGCGGGCGAGCTCGAGGTGTGGGGACGCGTCCTCAACAACTGCGTCGGCGCCTACGGCCATAGCGTCGCCAGCGGCGCTGCGTGGATCATCGGCATGTGGGCCAACGACGTGCTCATCGGATGCATCGAGGTCGATCCCCGTCGACGGCGCATCGTGCAGTGCGAAGGACGCTCCAACCGACCGCTCAGCCGTGCCCTCGAGCGGACTGTCAACGAGGCGCTCCACGAGTGCGGGGTCACGCGCACGGCCTGAGCGTGTGTAAAGGACCCGTACCGCTACCCCGACAAGGAGTCCCATGAGCCACTCGTCCCCGCAGTCCGCCAGCAACCAGCCCGCCAGCAACCGGTCCGCCGTGCTCCACCCCGCGCAGCCGAGTCCCGACCTCCCCTACCGCTCGGCCGAGCGCGCCCTCGGCGTCATCGCCGGCGCCGCCGTCGGCGATGCGCTCGGCGCACCGTTCGAGTTCGGGCCGGCCGGCGAGTACTCGGCGACGTTCCCGCAGCCGGCGTGGGGCGGGACGGGCGAGATGACGGGCGGCGGCGGATTCGGCTGGGCACCCGGCGAGTTCACCGACGACTCGCAGATGGCGATGTGCCTCGCCGAGTCGATCATCGCGTGCGGGGGCATCGACCTCGACGACCTGTGGCGTCGCTGGCGGCACTGGTCGCAGACGGCTGCCGACGTGGGCATCATCACCAGGGCCACCCTCCGGCACACCGACCGCGTCGGCGCCGCCGAGGCCGCACACCTCGATGTCGGGCGCAGCGCCAGCAACGGCGCCCTGATGCGCGTCTACCCGCTTGCTCTCGCCTATCTCGGCGCGCCGGCCGACGAGGCGACGCAGATCGTGATGACTGCAGCGGTCGAGCAGGCCGCCATCACCCATTACGACCCGGCCGCCGGCTGGGGGGCAGCGATCGCCGCCGAGCTCATCCGCCGCGCCGTGCTGCTGCACGACCCGATCGCCGAGATCGACGACGTCCTCTCCCACGTGCCCGACGAGCACCGCGCCACGTTCGCCACCATGCTCTCGCCCGACTGGCGGCCCAACCAGCCCGGCGACGTGGGCAACGGCTCGGTGTGGGGCTGCCTCGCCCAGGCGGTGTGGGCGCTGCGCCACCACGACACGTTCCACGACGTCGTCACGGCCGCCATCGACCTCGGGGGCGACACCGACACCGTGGCCTGCGTCGCCGGCGCACTCGCCGGTGCGCGCGACGGCATCCAGGCCATCCCGAGCCGATGGCTCACCTACCTGCACGGCAGGGTCGACACGCCCGACGGACTCCAGCACTACGACCTGATCGGCCTGCAGAACATCGCCCGCCGCCTCAGGGGCAAGGGCGTGAAGCGCAACAGCGCACGCGAGCACCCGGCACCGCCGATGAACCTCGTGCACGACGGCATCGAGCTCGACGTCCATGCTGCCGACCTGCAGGGCACCATCGATGCGGCCACCGCCGACCCGTCGTTCGCCGTGTACTCGCTGTGCGCCGTCGACGACTGGCTGGTCGACGTGCCCCTGCGTCGCGCCCACTACATCATCGACGAGCCCGACGATGTCAACGACAACCTCTTCGCGGTCGTCCACGATGCGGTCGAGACCGTCGAGGCATGGCGCCGGCAGGGTCACCGCGTCATCGTCCACTGCCACGGCGGCCGCAGCCGCACCACGCTGGTGCTGCGCGCCTGGGCCATGAAGTACCTCGGCCTCGATGCCGACACGGCGCACGAGTGGATGGGCCAGTGGCACCGCTTCAGCACCCACAACTACGAGTTCACGCGGTTCCTTCGCGACGAGTGGACCGACCACTGCAACGGTCTCGACATCGCCCGCTGACCGGCAGGGCCAGCGTCGGACGCCGCTCGGGCGCATCCCGCCCGCCGGCCCCGTCGCACGTGCGGCGGCCTGGCAGGAAATCTTCCGCCAGGCCGTCACGCGGCGACTCGGCCGGTTCGTGAGATTCCCATGACCAGTCGTCCCACGCCCAGCCAGTCCGCACCAGAGCCCGCCGGGGGCGCCCTGCCGCCCGCCAGCAACGGCGAGTTCCTCGTCGCCGCCGCCGAGCACGTCCGACAGCAGTACCCGTCGCTCTACAACCACCAGTGCAGCGGCGTGGCCTTCCTCCTGTCGCGCCGCAAGGCGATCCTCGCCGACGACATGGGCCTCGGCAAGACACGCACGGCGATCGTCGCAGCGCGCGAGCAGAGCCCCGACGGTCCGTTCCTCGTCGTGTGCCCCGCCACGCTAAAGCTGAACTGGGAGCGCGAGATCCACATGGTCGAGCCCGGCGCCGACGTACAGGTGCTCGCCAAGGAGGCCCCGCGCACCGACGCCCGCTGGACCATCGTCAACTACGACCGGCTCGGCCGCTTCGCCGCCGACCTCGCCGACATCCCCTTCAGCGTCGTCGTGCTCGACGAGGCGCACTACATCAAGAACCGCTCGGCGCGCACCAAGCACGCCATGACGCTCCTGTCAGGCGAGCCCGCCGGCGTGTACCTGCTCACCGGCACCCCGATGACCAACCGGCCCCGCGACCTGTTCCAGCTGCTGAAGGCGATCGGCCATCCCGTCTCGCGCAGCTTCTACAAGTTCGCCCGCCGCTACTGCGGTGCCTACAACAACGGCTACGGCCTCGACTCGAACGGCGCCTCGAACCTCGACGAGCTCTCGATGGTGGTGGCCGGCGTGATGCTGCGCCGGGCCAAGAGCGAGGCCCTCGACCTTCCCGAGAAGGTGCGCAGCTGGGTGCCCGTCGACGTGCCCGTGCAGCGCATCAAGGGCTACGAGACCCGGGCCCTCGACTACCTCAGCGCCAACCCGGCACGCGAGGGGTCGACGTGGATCACCTTCCTCGGCCTCATCAACAAGGCCCGCCACGAACTCGCCCTCGTGAAGGCCCGCGCCACCGCCGACTTCGTCACCGACCTCGTCGAGAGCGGCCAGAAGGTGGTGGTCTTCTCCGGCTACACGGGCGTGATCGACACGATGCTCGAGCGGTTCGGCGACAGTGCCGTGTCGCTCACCGGCAGCTCGTCGATGGCGCAGCGGCAGGCGGCAGTCGACCGCTTCCAGACCGACGACTCGATCCGGGTCTTCGTCGGCAACCTGCAGGCTGCCGGTGTCGGCATCACCCTCACCGCCGGCACCCACGTGGTGTTCAACGACCTCGACTGGGTGCCGGCCAATCACTGGCAGGCCGAGGACCGCATCCACCGCATCGGCCAGACCTCGACGGCATTCGTCACGTACATCTACGCCCCCGACACGCTCGACTCGTTCGTGTCGGCGATGCTCGAGGCAAAGGCGGCGATGGTGGCCACCGTCGAGTCGGCGAGCGTGACGCACTCGACGATGCTCGACGATGTCATCGACCTGGCGCTCTCGGGCGAGAAGGCACCCCTGCTCGTCGGCAGTGCCCGGAAGACCGCCGAGCCCGTCACGCCGACGATGGGACTGCAGCGCACGATGCTCGAGCTGCTCGAGCAGTTCGGCACCGAGATCGAGTCGGGGGTCGCCGAGTACCGCTTCGCATCGAGCAGCAATCCGAAGGTGCGCTACACGGTGACGCTCGACAACGGCACCGCCACCTGCACGTGCCCCGGGTTCGAGTACGGCAGCACCTGCTGGCACGTGAAGAGCGCCCTGCGCGGCGACTTCTCCAAGGCCCTGCCCGACAACTGACCACAGCGCCCGGGAATCAGCCCGGCGTCACGCGGCGGTTCGCTCCGTCCGTTCACCTGCATACCGAGACCTCGGCGGACCCGCCGCCGGGGCACGCACGAGGGAGGACTCCGATGACGACTCGCACCGCAGCCGGCAGCCGGCGCACCCGGCACCTGGCCGCCCAGCGGCCCGCCAGCCGCCGCCTGGTGGTGGTCGACATCGAGAATGCCGTCGGCGGCGCTGATGCCAGCGCCGACGACGTGCGGCTCGCCCTCGCCGTCATCCGCGACATGGTGGGCGACGGCGACGGCGACGTCTGGGTGGTGGGCTGCGGGCCCACCCTGCTCACCACGGCAATGGGCGTGCTGCCCCGCAACGTCCTGCTCGGCAGGGGCGTCGACGGCGCCGACAACCGGCTGCTCGAGCACCTGTCGCCCGAGCGGGTGGTCGGGTCGTTCTCGAGCATCGTCCTCGTCTCTGGCGACGGCAGGGCCTTCACCCAGCCGGTGACGGCGCTGCGCCGGGCCGGCGTGCCCACCGACCTCATCGTCGGCAAGGGCGGCCTCGGCGGCATGCTGCGCGCCGCCGCACGGCAGGTCGTCTCGCTCGACCAGCCGGCCTTCACGCTCGCCGCATAGCGAGCTCGTGCCGCGCCACGTCACGCGCCGGCGCACCAAGTACGTCGAACTCTCGGGTGGCCGCCACACCCGACCCCGCCGACAGCAGCCCGGCCAATCCGTTCCCGACGGCCCGCCCCCATCGACCCTCCGCATCGCACACGCAGAAAGGCATCCCATGCACGACGACACCGGCCACGACGACACCGGCCACCGTGACGCCAACCACCACACCGATCACCACACCAGCCACCACACCAGCCACCACACCAGCGAGGAGACCGCACCCACCATGTCCGACGCAACCGACAACACTCCCACCGACCCGACGGCCTCACCCGAGATGGTGGCCGAGATCACGTCGGCCCTCGTGGCCGCCATGCGGCGCGCCGAGGTGATCGAGCCGCAGGTGCGGATGTTCACCAGGTCGTGTGCCGATGCCGGCTTCGCAGTCTCTGCCGACGACCTCGCGATCGACGAGGCCACCGGCGACGTCACGGTGTCGCTCTCATGGCGGCAGTTCCTCCACCTGACGCGGCAGTTCGAGGACGTCGGCCGGGCAGCGGTCTCGCTGTCGCCGAGCGCACCCTCCGGCCCCACCCTGTTCGACGTCGACCCTCCGGCTGGCCCGGTCAACCCGCGTCCGGCAGGCAACGGCCTGCACATCGAGGTGCCGGCGTGACCAACCCCGACGCACAGGTGCTCTTCACCCTCACCGACGCAGAGACCGACCAGCTGGTCTGCATCGACCGCACCGCATCGGGCCGCGAGGTGCTCGGCGAGTGCCTCTGGCTGCACATCAGCCGCCACCAGCGGCGCTGGATCCTCGAGAATGCCCAGGGTCGGTTCGTGCTCACCGTGCGCGCCGACCACGACGAGTCGATGTGCGGGCGGTGGCTTCCGCTCAGCCCGCGGCTGCTGCACTTCGCCCAGTCGTGCCCCGACGACGTCACCCTGTCGATTGCCGGCACGTCGGTGATCGCCGAGGCAGAGGGACGCTCGGCGGTGATCGACATGGTGCACCCCGCCGACGAGATGCCCGACGACTGGCATGTCGTCGACGTCGCCTCGGCCGAGGTCGACCGCGAGGCGTTCGGCGCCACCATGTACGCGGCAAGGTTCATGCCGCGGGGCGGCGACGACGTCGAGGCACCGGCGCCGCCGATGTGGCTGCAGATAGCCGACGGGGCCGTGGCCCTGCACGTCGACTGGACCGACTGGGTCCGCGGCGCATCGACGTACCGCCTGCAGGCTCCCGTCACCGGCGAGGCCGTCACCGTGGCCATCAACCACGGCATGGTGGGCCAGTGGGCCAGCCTCGTGAGCATGTGGCCCGAGGAGTCGGGCTCGTCGATGACCATTGCGGTGCGCGACGTCACCGACGGCGGCGAGCGCCGCCGGGTGCTGCACATGTCGGCAGCCGACGCCGAGATGTGGCTGTGGATCACCGACCCGCTGCTCGAGCGGTGGGGCATGCCCGTCACCAGGGCGCTCCTGATGGGCGACCTCGACATCGAGTCGAACGACGACCGCCGGTGGCGGGTCAGGGTCGACGGCATCGGCGTCGATGTCGTCCTGCACAGCGGACGGCCCGACGTCGCCCGGGTGACGGCGGCGATCGTGCGCAATGTCGGGCATACGCCCGACCTGCTCGCCGAGCTGAATGCCATCAACGGTGCCACCACAGGCGTCCGGGTGTGGGTCGATGAAGGCGTCGTGCGCGCCGCCCACGACGTGCGCTGCACCGAACTCGAGGGCCTGTGCGCCACTGTGCTCGATGTCGCGCGCGCCGCCGCCCGCTACCGGCCGCTGCTGGCACCGCTCGGCGCCGCACTCTGAGCAGCGCACCCGGCGCCGCACCCGGCGCCGCACCCTGACGCAGGCATGGCCGCTGTCGCCTCACATGGGCGGCAGCGGCCTACCGGCGTTGTCGTGGCCGCTGTCCGGGCGTCGAGTCGGCCCACGGGTCGGCGAGTCGCCCGGCGCGGGCAACGATCTCGCCCAGCACCGCGAGCCCCGACCTCACCTCGGCATCGTCGTCGGCGCGCATCAGGCGCATGACGAGCCGCTCCATCTGGCGAAGTTGCGACGCGATCTCCTCGAGCCGTGTGGAGTGATCCACCACCTCGGGCAGGGCCGCAGCGTCGTGCGGTGTCATGCCGAGATCCACCCGTCGCGCAATCGACTCGGAATCGAGCAGATCAGCGGTCCGCATCAGCGGATCGAGCTGCGCTGCGAGGCGGGCATTGCGGCTGACGATCCGCCAGGTCGCCAGCTGCTCGAGGTCCGGCGGTGCGGCGGCCCGAGGCGAACGCGGCGGCACCGATGCCCGCTCGACTCCCTCGGTCATCGCCTCGAGCGTGTCGAACAGGTCGCCGACGGCCACCACCTCGTGGTCGACATCGCGGTGGTGGAAGCGTCGCAGTTGGTCGGCACCGCCGGTCTCGAGCGCCGCCACGATGCTGTCGATCGGTCCGTCGTCGAGCTCGCGTGCCCGAGCCCGCACTGCGAGCACCGGCACCTCGGCTCCCGCTGCGCCGGCAGGCGGCGGCTCGTTGCGCATCGCCACGATGGCGAGCGGGCCAACCACGTCGCCCCGGAGTCCCCTCGGCACCACGACCACCGACTCGAGCGTCCGCTGCAACCACCAGTTCAGCAGCATGCCCTGCAGCTTCGAATCGGGCCGGCGGCGCACGGCGCGCACCGGCACCATCTCGTGGAGCGGCACGACTACGACCGTCCTTCCACCAGGACGGGTGCGCTCGATGGCGTGATCGATCCAGCGTGGCAGCGAGTAGGCGTCGCGGTCCGACGACGGACGGTCGGCCACGGGCGGATCGAGCAGCACCACCGAGAACCGCCGGTCGGCGAGGCGCTCGTCGCGTATCGAGTCGCCCGCCTCGGCAATACCGCCGTGAGCATGGTCGAGCACAAGACGGGTAGCAGCGATGAACGAGGCATCGGCACTGAGGTCCTGCCCGGCCACGGTTGCCGACTGAGGCCCGCGACGGCTCGATCGGTGGGCGGCAAGCAGCACGTCGCCCTCGCCTGCCGCTGGATCCAGCACGGTGTCGTCGGGCTGCACGCCCGCCAGTGCCGCCATGAGGCGGGCGAGGACTGGCTGGGTGCGCTGGGGCCTTCGCCGCTTCGTGCCCGGCTCGAGCTCGAGCACCGGCTCGAGCACCTCGTCGACAGGGTGCTGGCGCAGGTCGTCGAGGGTGCCGGCGAGCTGGCAGAGGGCAGCGGCGTTCGCCGACGACGGCCGCAGGCGGTCGCCCAGTGAGTGCGCCCAGCGCGTGTCTCGGTCGGTGGTGCGCAGCGCAGCCTCCCGATCGGCGTGGCGGGCGGCGAGACGCAGCGCCGCAAGGTTGTCATCGCCCTCGACCACCCGGCGCCACTCGTCGGTGTCGCCGGCCAGCCGTGAGACCGCCACCAGGGCGACGAGCGCCGTTCGGACGTCGGCCGACATCTGACGGACATAGGCGTCGACGAGCAGTTTCCACAGCCACAGCGGCCTGGGATCGGCGATTTCCCGGCCCCGGGGGCCGTCAAGGCGTAGCCAGCGCAGCACCTCGTCGAGGGCGAACAGCGGTTGCGGTCCGCCCACCCGTGGCTCAGGGAAGGACGGAAACCGAGCCCGCCAGTTGGCCACGACGGCCGCTCCCTGCACCCCGGCGAGGTCCTTGATGTCGGTCAGCCGCAGGAGGACGTCCAGCGGACCATTTTTCGCAGCCATATCGAGCGAGACCGGTTCCTCTCGTGGTATCGTGTGTGAAGCCCATTCACACGTTTTTGGCAGTCAAAGTCTCTTGACCTTGAAAGGTAGATCTGTCTAAGATGCTCAACTCTCGTTTCGGGGACTGTGTGACACCCCTCCCTCATAATGAGCTCACCCTACAACGACCACCTAGCGAAGGAAGCACTACCACGACCAGTGACCCAACTCCCCTCCCGAACCTCCCGGGCCAGCACGCCAACCGGCTCCCTGCCCCGATGAACGCCCCGTCCGATCCGATCCCCGCCGCCCACCAGCTCGACAAGGAGAGCACCATGGCCAACCGTCCCCGCAAGCACCGCCCCCACGGCGAGTTCCTCACGGTCCCCTTCTCGGGCCGCATCCCCACCGAGGCCGACAAGACGGCGTGGCTCGAGACGGCCTACCGCGAGTTCCTCCGTGTCCTGCGGGCGAAGTACAAGGCCATGGAGGCCGACGACATTGCTGCCAACGAGGTGCTGCAGGCGACCGAGAAGATCGACGAGCTCATCCTCACCTGGACCGTGAAGCGCTACGTCCGCCAGCGGGCGAACGGCAACCGGGCGCTGCTCGACTGGAAGCGCAGCGAGCGCGTGCAGCGCTGCGAGGGCGCCCGCGGCACCCGCATGACCGTCAGCCTCGACACGCCGCTGAGCGACGCTGACGCAGCGAAGGGCCGCATCAAGAGCGGCACCACCGTGGCCGAGGTCATTGCCTCCAAGTGGGCCCCAGTCGACGAGGGCGTCGACTCCGGCCTGATCGAGCGCCTGCTCGAGGTGCTCGACGACCGCGACCGCCACATCGTCCTGCGCGTGGCGATCGACGGCGAGGCCGTCATCGACGTCGCAGCCGACCTCGGCCTGGCCCGCGAGACCGTGTCGCGCCGCTACAACGAGGCGCTGCGCCAGATCCGCAGCGAGCGCGGCGTTGCGATCGCCACGTACCTCGGCGACGACGAGGTCCAGCCCCCCTGCTGAGCGGGGTCCCGGCCCTCAGGCTGGGTGTTCCCTCGTGCCGCAGTGCGTGTCGCTGCGTGCGCAGGCAGCACGTCCGCCGCTCACAGCTGGGCCGCAGCCGGCACGACCCGCCGGCTGCGGCCGCTGCATCGGTGCGATGCCCATGGCCCGCAGCCGTCGCGGTCCACTCCAGCCCTCAGGCCGAGTGACGTGCCGACGCCTCGATGGTGAGCCGGTGCAGGTCGACGATGCCGTCCATGTCGAGACGCTCCGACATGTAGCCGCCGGCCAGCACCCATGCCACGGGAACCCCGTGCGACCGGGCCCACGAGAACACCATCTCCTCGCGTGCTGCCAACACCTCGGTGGTGATGTCCCTGCGGCCGCCGGTGCTGCAGTACTGGTGCGGATCCATGCCTGCGTTGTAGATGACGACATCGATCGATCCCGGATCGGCAACCGCCGCCAGGAACTCCTCGACCGTCTCCAGATACCGACCGTGCTCGGCCAGCGTGGCACGGGCATTGGGCACGTCGTCGTACCAGTCGTAGTGCGCCACCGAGACGTCGATCTGCTCGATGCACGGGTCGCCATCGATGATGCTGGCCGTACCGCCGCCGAAGTGCGCGTCAAGGTCGACAATCAGCACCCGGGTCGCGCCGGACTCGACGGCGCGACGCGCTGCGATCGCAAGGCCGTTGAAGGTACAGTAGCCGGCACCCGAGCCCGCCCGGGCATGGTGCAGCCCGGACGACAGGGAGCCGGCATTGCGACCGGTGCGCATCGCCTCGAGCACCGCCGCCACCACGCCGCCGTTCGACAGGGTCACGCACTCGAAGACGTCGCGGTGCCACCGTCCAATGCCCGAGGCAGCCAGTCCGCCGGGCTCACCGGTGCGGACGGCAGTGATGTACGTGCGGTCGTGCACGAGGGCCAGATCGTCCTCGGTGAGTGCCGCGGGCACCTTGATGACGACGCCGTCGATGAGCCGGTTCCGCAGACTTGCGGCAACGTGCACGGCCTTGTTGACCGTCTCGAGACTGATCGCCTCGGTGTTGTAGCCGGGTGCGAAGAACACGGTGGTGTGCCGCCTGCTGTGATTCGACATGTGAGGTCCTTTCGTCGGGCAGAGATGTCGTCATGCCTCAACGGACGACACACCGTTTCGCGTGACAGCACTGCCTCGGCAGCGTCGCTCCTCTACCATCGCCGCATGGCAGGGCTCGCACCGCGCAACGCGTCGCGCGCGCTCGCACCACTCGCCATGATCGCACTGATCGCCGTGACGGGTGCCTGCACCATCGAGGCCGACCGTGCGACCACCGACGACAGTGCGGCCCTTGCCGACGTCACCACGCTGACGACTGCAGGAGCGCCGCCATCCGCTCCGGCCACGACCGCTCAGGCCGGTGGCACGACCGCCATGCCGACAAGCACCGCGGCGACGTCGACTGTGCCGACGTCAGCGGTGCCGCCCACGTCGGCACCACCCGTCACGCCAGCCGATCCGAGGCCGCTGGCCATCGACGTGCTGGCGCTCATTCCCATCGAGCTCGAGCAGGGCGCCGGCTACGACCGCGACCTCTTCGACCACTGGATCACGCGCAACGGATGCACCACCCGCGAATCGGTGCTCATCCGCGACTCGATCTCGTTCCCCCAGGTCGATGCCTACGGGTGCACGGTCGTCGCCGGCGACTGGCTGAGCCCGTACGACGGCGGCCGCTGGTCGGATCCGAGTGATGTCGACATCGACCACGTCGTCGCCCTGAAGGAGGCGTGGGACTCGGGTGCCTGGGCGTGGGACAGCGCACGGCGCCGGGCATTCGCCAACGACCTCACCGATCCTCGCAGCCTGCGGGCCGTCACCGACAACGTGAACCAGTCGAAGTCGGACGCCGATCCGAGCAACT
>JBJOMQ010000028.1:0-17868 GCA_046052275.1 Actinomycetota bacterium
CGACTTCCTCGCCGGCCTGCTGTACTCGAGCAACTGGTACCAGCTCGTGGTCGGCCAGGGGTACGGCGCGGGCGAGGCCTTCGTCCCGATGCGCCACCTCTGGAGCCTTGCGGTGGAGGAGCAGTTCTACCTGGTATGGCCGGTGGTGATGGTGGCGGTGCTCAGCCGCCGTCGATACCTTCCCGATCTCGCCAAGCGGTTCTTCCTCGTTGCCGTGCTGCTGGCGGTGGCGATGGGGGTGCTCTACCGGCCGGGAGTCGTGCCGGCGTGCGGCGGAGAGTCGACGAATGGGCTGGTCACAGTCCTCGGCCGGTGCATCAATGTCAACGAGTTCCTGTACCTCGGATCGATCTCTCGAGCAGGAGGCCTACTGCTCGGTGCTGGATTCGCGCTGGTGTGGCGGCCTGCGGCGATCATGCGCGGCGCGATGCGCGACGGCGGCGCAGCACTTGGTGTCGTGGCCATCGTTGCACTGGGTGGCCTGGGATGGCTTGCGGCGACACTGCACCTCATCGAGCAGGGCGTGTACAACGCATGGCTCTTCCGCGGCGGATTCCTGCTCGCCGGTGTGCTCACGCTTGCTGTCATCGCGGCAGTGACGCACCAGCGATCCTTCGCCGGTCCGGTACTGGGGAATCCCGTGCTGCGCTGGCTGGGAACTCGGAGCTATGGCTTCTACCTCTTTCACTGGCCGATCTTCCAGATGTTCCGCAAGCAGGCTGACATCGGCCTCACGCCGACACAGTTCGCAGTGGCGACAGCGATCTCGATCGCGGTGTCGGAGCTGAGCTTCCGCCTGGTCGAGATGCCGGTCCGCCAGGGTCGGTTCGGGGCAGTGGCGTCGGCGTGGCGACGCGACACCTCGTCGCTGATTGCCGTCGGGAGCGTGCTGGCAGTGGTGCTGCTGGCCGTCGGCAGCCTGACCGTCGCCGACCCCTCCTGTGTCGGCGCGCAGGCGTGCGCGCAGGAGGCCAACGAGCAGTCGTCGCAGGGTGGAGCGTCACAGTCGTCAGCGCCAGGTGGCGCCACGACCACCACGTTGCCGCCCGAGCCCGTGCCCTTCATCGCGATCGGCGAATCAGTGATGGTGGGGGCTGCGGCCAGCCTTCGGAGCGCAGGCGTGTTCACCGATGCCAAGGAGAACCGCGGCCCGGAGGGCGTGAAGAACACGGTGATCAAGCTCCGCGACGAGCAGCGGATTCTCGGCGACGGAACGACGATCGTGATTCAAGTCGGCACGAATACGCCCCTCGAACGCAGCCAGCTCGACGCGATCCTGGCCGAGATTCCGGAAGGGGCAGGCCCGGTCTTCTTCCTCACGGTCTACGCCGATCTGGCCTACATCGCCGCCAACAACGAGTTGCTCGAGTCACTTCCGCAGCAGTACCCAGACGTGCAGGTGATCGAGTGGCACCTCCTGGCACCGGATGCCTTCCTCTGCCCCGACTCGATCCACATCACCTGCAACGGCACCTATCCGGCCGTCACCTACACGAATCTCATCTTGGCATCGCTCGGTCTCGATGCACTTCCCGTGCCGACGCCACCGAGCACCACGACCACGTCGACCACCTCGACCACCACGACCGTCGTCGGCTGAGCAGGCTGCGGCGGCAGTTGGCAGTTGGCTCAGCTGTCGACTCGGCGCCTACGCTGGCGACATGACCTCTCCCGTTCGTGTCGCCGTCACCGGCGCTGCCGGCCAGATCGGCTACAGCCTCCTCTTCCGTATCGCCTCCGGATCGATGCTCGGCCCGTCAACACCGGTGATCCTGCAGTTGCTCGAGATCACGCCGGCGCTCACCGCCCTCGAGGGCGTGCGAATGGAGCTCGACGACTGTGCGTTCCCGCTGCTCGCCGGCGTGGTGTGCACCGATGACGCCAACGTCGCCTTCGGTGATGCCGACGTGGCGCTCCTCGTCGGCGCCATGCCGCGCAAGGCAGGAATGGAGCGCAGCGACCTGCTGAGCGCGAACGGCGGCATCTTCAAGCCGCAGGGCCAGGCGCTCAGCGCCAGCGCCCGAAAGGACGTCAAGGTGCTCGTCGTCGGCAACCCGGCCAACACCAACGCCCTGATCGCGCAGCAGAACGCACCTGGGCTCGAGCCATCGCAGTTCACGGCGATGACCCGCCTCGACCACAACCGCGCCGTCACACAGCTTGCCCAGCGCGTTGGTGCCACCGTGAACGACGTCACCAACATGACGATCTGGGGCAATCACTCGGTGACTCAGTATCCCGACCTCTACCACGCCAAGGTGGGAGGGCGTAACGCATACGAGCTGGTCGGCGACCACGAGTGGTACGAGACGACATACATCCCGACGGTGGCCAAGCGGGGTGCTGCCATCATCGACGCGCGCGGTGCGTCGTCTGCTGCATCAGCGGCGAACGCGGCAGTCGATCACGTGCGCTCATGGTCACTCGGCACGGCGCCAGGCGACTGGGTGAGCATGGCGGTGCCCAGCGACGGCTCGTATGGCGTTCCCGAGGGTCTCATCTCGAGCTTCCCGTGCACGTGCAAGGACGGAAGGTGGAGCATCGTGCAGGGTCTCGACATCAACGAGTTCAGCCGTGGACGCATCGATGCGACCGCTGGCGAACTGGCCGACGAGCGCGACGCCGTCAGGTCGCTCGGGCTGATCTGAGCCCTGCCGATGCCCGTCCACCTGCGTGCCGAGCCCGGCGACTATGCGCCGGTCGTGCTCGTTCCGGGTGATCCGAACCGAGCACGCTTCATCGCCGAGCACGTCCTCGACGATGGTGCGCGACTCGTCAACAGCGAGCGCGGTGCTCTCGGGTACACGGGTTCATTCCGGGGCATCCCCGTGAGCGTCCAGGCCGTCGGGATGGGCTGTGCCAGTGCGGCGATCTACTACTCGGAGCTCATCCAACTTGGCGCCCGGCGTCTGATCAGAGTGGGCACGGTGGGCGGATTCGCCGAGGGACTGCAGATGGGCGACCTCGTGGTGGCCGTGAGCGCCACGCCTGACGACGGCATCGTGCTCCAGCTCACCGGCGGCGAGCCCCATGCGCCGACTGCGACCTTCGCGCTGGTCGAGCGGGCCGTGGCGATCGCACGAAGCGCCAGTGTCAGGGTGCATGTCGGCCCCGTCGTGAGCTCGGCGCTGTTCTACGACCCCCGCGACGGCATCATGGACCGCTGGCGACAGCGCGGTCATCTTGCGGTCGAGATGGAGGCGGCCGTGCTGTACACGCTCGGCGCGGTCCACGGCGTCGAGACACTCTGCCTTGCCACGGTGAGCGACATCATCGGCCCCCACGGCGCAGAGCGGATCAGCGATGACGACTTGCGCGCCGGCGTCGACCGGATGGTGCGGATCGCCTGCGAGCTCGCAACTGGCTGACGGCTGCGGCCGGCCGCTCAGCGGTACTCGGTGAGCGGCCGCAGCGCCGAGAAGATGGCGTCGAGCGCGCCGAAGACCGGCTGTGCGGCAATGAGCGACTGCTGGTCGCCGAAGAGCAGGATGCGGCCCTTGATGAACGCCTCCTGTGCGTTGAGGCGGCCGGTGGCGACGTCGACGGCGGTCTGCCACGTCTGCTGCATGCGCACGTCCTCGGGCTCTGCGGCACCCGCGCCGAACCTGGCGGTCCCGTCGCGTACCAGCAGGTGGTAGGTCACGTCGCCCTCCGGGCCGTCGGTGACCACCTGTGTCACGCCGATCGAGTGCTCGGCGGCGAGTCGCTGCAGGTCGTCGTCGTCGGCCACCCGCGTGCTGAGTTCATCGAGCCAGTCGAGGCTGAGGTATCTGACCACGCCCGTAGTCTGGCGGCGATGTGGTCCGACCGTGCACGCGACGAGACCCGTCACTCCGAGTCACCGGTGGAGGCGTGGTGGTGGTGGGGAGGGGCGATGGACGACGCCGGCGAGCCCGACGTGGCGTGGTTCATCGGCCTCGAACTGCGCGGACGGCGGTTCGACTACTGGGCCGGCCTGGCGCGTGCCGGCCATCGGTATCTCTACGTCGAAGAGCTCGACAGCACCGGACTGCGCGAGGGGCTCGAGGTGAAGCCTCCGGAGATGTGGGCAGGGCACGACTGCGACCTGCCGTTCAGGCAGTGGAGCCTCGGCAACGAGGCGCATGGCGTGCTCGTCGACGACCCGATGTCGGTGCTGCGCCGCCCCTTCGGCGACGTGGCGCCGGTGGCGTTCGACATCGAGTGGTATTCGACATCAGAGCCGACCTCGCTCGAGGTCGCCCCGGGATCGGACGGCTATCGGCAGTTCGGCGAGTTCGATGCCCGCATCGAGACGGCGGGTGGTGTGCTGGAGGTGGTGGGACAGTCGACTCGTGTACACGTCTGGGGCAGCCCGTACCGGCCGCCATTCGACGGCACGCCGACTGGCGCTGGCCGGATACTCGCAGCGCATTTCCGGCGCAGCGACGGCACCGTGGTGCTGCAGTGGCTCACTCGGACGGGGTGGCGGGAGCGGTCGGCGTCGGCCGGCGACGTCGAACTGCCCGGATGATTGCGACGGTGATCGCTGCGACGATGGCGAGTGCGGCAATGAATGGAATCGTCCATCCGAGCAGCACGAGCAGGCCGACGAGTGCTGCGAGAAATGCGTCCCAGCCGGTGGCGAAGGCGTCACCGATCGAGTCGACCACGCCATCGCTGTCGTCGACGTCTGCGGGTGCGGTCGAGAGATAGACGGTCACGGTGGCGAGTGCCACCTGCTGGCTGAGGTCTGCCTTCAGCGCGCGCAGTTGCTCGAGGGTCGTCTGACGCGATGTCAGCTCGCCCTCGAGCAGGATGACGTCTGCCAGCCTGGTTGCCCCCTCGAGCAGCGCCTTTACGCGGTCGACGCTGATCTCGGCTGCTTCGATCTGGGCGTCGAGGTCGCGGATCTGGCCGGTGACGTCCTCTGTTGAGCCGTTCAGCGAGATCGTGCGACCGACCTCAGGATCGAGATCGTCGATGAACGGGTCGACCTCGTCCGGCGGCATCCGGAAGACGAGTTCGCCGCTCGCATACTCGGGGCTCGACACGTCGACTCGGCTGTTGGCGAGCTGACCGTCGTGGCGCTCGGCGAGCCGGATGAGGCCTTCGACGGCGTCCGCCACGCTGGCGACCTCGAGTCCGACGTCCATCCGGACGATGAGCGACCGGCCCTCCTGCGGAGTGAAGGCCGGCAGGTCGATGCTGCCGTCGCCGCCGCCGCTGTCGACCGCCGAGCTGCCCCCGCTGCTGTCGCCCTGCTGCTCCCCACTCGGCGGCATCTCGTCGCGCACGTCGCTCGACTCCATGTCGTTCGCCGAGCAGGCAGCGAGGAGCAGCGCCACTGTGGCGGCGAGTATGAGGCGGGCGCTGGCAGGTCGGCGTGTCATGGCGGTGTGACGACCGTAGTGCTCGGCGGGTTCCCGCTTGGACGGACCCGCCAGCCAGTCAGCCTGCTGCCGACGGCAATGTCGCCAAAACTCGACGACGATCGGCAGTATCGCGACCAGGACGAGCGCGTACGCGCTGGTCAGGACGCCTGGCTGATGGATGCCTGCTTGCGGTTGCTGAACATGATCGACCCGATCAGGATGGCAAGCGCAGCCGCGGCGATCGCATAGCGGGCGCCGTCATTGTCCTTCAGCGAGATGATCGCCGGCAGCACCAGCAGGCTGACGAGGTTCATCACCTTGATCAGCGGGTTCAGCGCAGGGCCGGCCGTGTCCTTGAAGGGATCGCCGACGGTGTCGCCGATGACAGCGGCCTTGTGGGCATCGCTGCCCTTGCCGCCGTGGTGGCCGTCCTCGATGTACTTCTTGGCATTGTCCCAGGCGCCGCCGGCATTGCTCAGGTAGTTGGCCATCAGCTGGCCGACGAGGATGACGGCAGCGAGGAAGGCGCCGAGCGCCTTCCAGTCGATGCCGAAGCCGACGATCACCGGGGTGAGCACGGCGAGCAGGGCGGGCGTGGTGAGTTCGCGAAGCGATGCTGCCGTGCAGATGTCGATGACCGGCGCATAGTCGGGCTGCTTCTCGCCGCGCATGATCTTGCCGTCGGCGAACTGCTTGCGGACCTCTTGGACGACGACGCCCGCAGTGCGGCCGACCGCCCGGATGGCGAGGGCCGAGAAGAGGAACGGCACTGCGCCACCGATGAGAAGGCCGATGAACACCTTCGGATCGGCGACGTTGATGGCCAGGTTGGGCTGGCGGAACACGCCGTCGGCGAGATTGGCGGCAACCTCCTTGAGCTCGGCACCGGCGATCTCGATGAAGCTGGCGAAGAGTGCCACGGCGGCGATGACGGCCGACCCGATGGCGAAGCCCTTGGTGACGGCCTTGGTGGTGTTGCCCACCGCATCGAGGCTCACCATGATCTTCTGCGGCTCGCCGTGGAACTCGCCGCTCATCTCGGCGATGCCGGCAGCGTTGTCGCTGACCGGACCGAAGGTGTCCTCCGAGACGATGACGCCCGTGGTGGCGAGCATGCCCATGCCGCAGAGCGCCACGAGGTAGAGCGAGAAGGTGAGGTTGCCGCCGCCAAGGGCGAGTGCCACGCCGATGGCCACGGCGATGGCGACCACTGCGTAGACCGAACTCTCGAGGCCGGCAGAGGTGCCGCTCAGCACGACCGTTGCCGGGCCGGTCTCGGCCGACTCGGCGATCTCCTTCACCGGCGAGAAGTGCGTGCCGGTGTAGTACTCGGTGAGGCGGCTCACCAGCTGTGCCAGCACGAGGCCGACGGCAACGGCGCCGAAGACTCGCCAACCGGCACCGCTCATCAGCACGGCGGTGCTGTCGGCGTTCTGGGTGCCCTGCGAGTTGCCGACGTACGCCAACGCGAGGATCAGGGTGCCGATGAGCGTGAGACTGCCCGCCACGAGGAACCCTCGATTGATCGGCTTGAGGGCGTTGGTCTCGCCCTCCTTGGCCTTCACGGCGAAGACGCCGGCGATGCTGGCGACGACGCCGATGGCCCGGGCGGCGAGCGGGAAGACGAGACCGAGCGCCGGGTTGAGGCCGATGCTGTTGAATGCCGCCACGCCGAGGATGATCGACGCAACGAGCGTGACCTCGTAGCTCTCGAAGAGGTCGGATGCCATGCCGGCGCAGTCGCCCACGTTGTCGCCCACGTTGTCGGCGATGGTGGCCGGGTTGCGAGGATCGTCCTCGGGGATGCCGGCCTCGACCTTGCCGACCAGGTCGGCGCCGACATCGGCCGCCTTGGTGAAGATGCCGCCGCCGACGCGAAGGAACAGGGCGAGCAGCGACCCGCCGAATCCGAAGCCGACGAGGATGACCGATGAGGTGTTCTGGAACACCATGATGATCAGCGTTGCGCCGAGCAGTCCGAGGCCGACTGTGAACATGCCGGCCACGCCGCCGGTGCGGAATGCGACCGTGAGCGCCTTGGGCATGCTGTTGGTGAGCGCCGCCGCAGCAGTGCGGACGTTGCCTCGGGTGGCCAGGGTCATGCCGATGTAGCCGGTGAGCCCGGAGGCGAGGCAGCCGAGCAGGAAGGCGACGGTTCGCCAGAGGCCGGCCTCGGCGAGCGAGAGCGCCTCCGTGCCGTCGGGCTTGGCGATTGCCGTCGACGTGACGAAGACGATGGCCGCCAGCGGCACGAGGATGACCGCGATCGTCCGGAACTGGCGCTTCAGGTAGGCCCAGGCGCCTTCCTGGATCGCGCTGGCGATCTCACGCATCTTCGGCGAGCCCTCGTCCTCGGCCATGACCGACTTGGCCAGGTAGAACCCGACGGCGATGGCGACGAGCGCAGCGGCAGCAGACAGCAGTAGAACCGCCCACTCGCCGCCCTTGAGCACGAACTCCTGGTAGCCGCCTTCAGCGGCAATCAATGCTGGCACCGGTGGTCTCCGGGTCTCTCTGGCGCGGGACAACCGCGCTCGGATACTTGAACGGGGAGAGCGTAGTGACTCGAGGGGGTCGCGGCGAACTTCGGCCTCAGACATCCGTCCGGCCCGATCCGGGTTCTGGAATTCACGCCCTGTGCCGGCCGGGACTACGGTGCGGGTCGAACTTCCGTTCCCGTCCGTTCCCAGCGAAAGGCCGTCACCCGATGGCACAGGCACTCAGGACGCGTGGTCCCGTCTCGGGCACCGCCGTCACCCCGCGGCAGCGACGCCGGTTCTTCCTCGCCGATCTCTACAGCACCGCTGTGGGCAAGAAGTACGCCATGGCGGTCACCGGCATCATGCTGATCGGGTTCGTGATCACCCACATGCTCGGCAACCTCAAGATGTACCTCGGCCAAGAGGAACTCGACCACTACGCCGAGTTCCTGCGGGAACTGCTCGTGCCCATCGTCCCGCATGGCACCGTGCTGTGGATCCTGCGGATCGGACTCATTGCCGCCGTGCTCGTGCACATTCACGCGGCAGCGACGCTCACGGCGCTGAACCGCACGGCTCGCTCGGTGAAGTACCAGAGCAGCCGCGACTACCAGGTGGCCTCGTTCGCCAGCAGGTCGATGCGCTGGACGGGCGTCATCGTGGCGTTGTTCGTGCTGTGGCACCTCGCTGATCTCACCTGGGGCTGGGCGAACGCCGTCGGCACCGACGGCAGCTTCGTGTACGGCGAGGCCTACAACAACGTCGTGCGCAGCTTCAGCCGCTGGCCGGTCGCCGCGCTGTACATCGTCGCCAACCTTGCGCTCGGCACGCACCTGTTTCACGGCGTGTGGAGCCTCTTCCAGTCGATGGGCTGGAACAACCCGAAGTTCAACCGTGTCCGCCGCCAGCTCGCCGTCGCAGTGGCGGCAGTCGTGGTGGTCGGCAACGTCAGTTTCCCGGTGGCCGTGATGGCCGGAGTGGTGGGGTGAGCACCATGTCAGTCACGCTCGACGCAAAGATCCCAGCGGGCGACATCGCCGACAAGTGGTCGGCCTACAAGTCCGACATGAAGCTGGTGAATCCCAACAACAAGCGCAAGTTCAAGGTGCTGGTGGTGGGAACCGGCCTCGCCGGGGCGTCGGCTGCGGCAACGCTCGCCGAGCTGGGATACCAGGTCGAGGCATTCACGTTCCACGACTCGCCACGCCGGGCGCACAGCATCGCTGCGCAGGGCGGCATCAACGCAGCCAAGAACTACCGCGGCGACGGCGACAGCGTGCATCGACTGTTCTACGACACCATCAAGGGCGGCGACTTCCGGTCTCGCGAGGGCAACGTGCATCGCCTCGCCGAGGTGAGCGTGAACATCATCGACCAGATGGTGGCGCAGGGAGTTCCGTTCGCCCGCGAGTACGGCGGACAGCTCGACAACCGCAGTTTCGGCGGCGCCCAGGTGAGCCGCACGTTCTATGCCCGTGGCCAGACCGGCCAGCAGCTGCTGCTCGGGGCGTACCAGCAGCTTGCCCGGCAGATCGGCCTCGGAAACGTCACGCTCTGGAACCGCACCGAGCTCGTCGACGTGGTGGTCATCGACGGCCGCGCCGCCGGCATCGTGACGCGCGATCTCGTGACTGGTGAGATCCGCTCTCACGCCGCGCATGCCGTGGTGCTGTGCACCGGCGGCTACGGCAACGTGTTCTTCCTGTCCACCAATGCGATGGCATGCAACGTCACCGCAGCGTGGAGAGCGCATCGCAAGGGAGCGCTCTTCGCCAATCCGTGCTACACGCAGATCCATCCGACGTGCATCCCGCAGGCCGACGACACGCAGAGCAAGCTCACGCTGATGAGCGAGAGCCTTCGCAACGACGGCCGTGTGTGGGTTCCCAAGATGGTGGGCGACGAGCGTCTGCCCGACCAGATTCCCGAAGACGAGCGCGACTACTACCTCGAGCGCCTGTATCCCAGCTTCGGCAACTTGGCACCGCGCGATATCTCATCGCGTGCGGCCAAGCGGGCGGTCGACAGCGGCCGTGGTGTCGGTCCCCTGAAGAATGGTGTCTACCTCGACTTCTCGGCGGCTGTCGGGCGACTCGGCAAGCACGTGGTGGCCGAGCGGTACGGGAATCTGTTCGAGATGTACGAGCGCATCACCGGCGAGAACCCGTACGACGTGCCGATGCGCATCTACCCGGCTAGCCACTACACGATGGGCGGCCTGTGGGTCGACTACGAGCTGATGACCACCATCCCCGGGCTGTACGCGGCAGGTGAGGCGAACTTCAGCGACCACGGCGCCAACCGCCTCGGCGCCTCGGCGCTCATGCAAGGGCTCGCCGACGGCTACTTCGTGCTGCCGTACACCGTGGGCAACTACCTGGCGCCGATGCTCAACAAGCCGGTTCCGGGCACCGACCACCCCGAGTTCAAGGCAGCCGAGCAGCAGGCCCGTGACCGCTTCCAGCGCTACCTCGGCATCAAGGGCGATCGCTCACCCGACTGGTTCCACCGCGAACTCGGCAAGGTGATCTGGGACTACTGCGGCATGGAGCGCTCGCAGACTGGGCTCGAGAAGGCGCTCGGTGAACTGCCGGCGCTCTACGAGGAGTTCAACTCGAATCTCCGTGTCACCGGCACCGGAGAAGGCCTCAACCAGACGCTCGAGAAGGCGGGCCGTGTCGACGACTTCTTCCAGCTCGGCATGCTGATGTGCCGTGACGCGCTCGAGCGGAACGAGAGCTGCGGCGGGCATTTCCGCACCGAGTACCAGGACGACGAGGGCGAGGCGCAGCGCGATGACGAGAACTTCGCGCACGTTGCTGCTTGGGAGTGGACTGGCGATCCGATGCAGTCAGTGCGGCATGTCGAAGACCTTCAGTACGAAGTGATCCACCTTGCGAAGCGGAGCTACAAGTGAGCGCGTCACACTCGAAGCACCTCGAGAACATCACCCTCCGGATCTGGCGCCAGGCCGGGCCCGACGACTCTGGCCGATTCGAGACGCACGTCATTCCCCGCATCAGTGACGAGGCATCGTTCCTCGAGATGCTCGATGTGCTGAACGAGCAGCTCATCGCCGAGGGCAGGGATGCGGTGGTGTTCGACCATGACTGCCGCGAGGGAATCTGCGGCACCTGCTCGTTGATGATCGACGGCCAGGCCCATGGGCCACAGCGCGGCACGGCCACGTGCCAGCTGCACATGCGCAAGTTCTCGAGCGGGGCCACCATCACCGTCGAGCCATGGCGCGCGACGGCGTTCCCGATCGTGAAGGACCTAATGGTCGATCGCTCGGCATTCGACCGCATCGTCGAGGCTGGCGGGTTCATCACCGCTCCCACCGGCGGCGCACCCGATGCCAATCTCATCCCGGTGCCCAAGCCGGTGGCTGACGCAGCAATGGATGCCGCCGAGTGCATCGGATGCGGGGCGTGCGTGGCGGCCTGCCCCAATGGCGCCGCCAACCTGTTCACCGCCGCCAAGGTGAGCCACCTGAACCTGCTGCCCCAGGGCCAGGCCGAGCGCTGGAGCCGGGTTGAGGCAATGGTCGAGACGATGGACGAGCACTTCGGATCGTGCACCAACCACGGTGAGTGCGAAGCGGCATGCCCGAAGAGCATCAGCATCGACTTCATCGCGATGATGCACCGCGACTACCGCACGGCGAAGTTCAAGAACCGCAAGTTGATCAGCCAGAGCTGAGGTCGGCGCCGACGGTGCCCTCATAGCGATTGGTCGCCACGACCGCGTCGTGTTCGACCGTGAGGTCGAGCCGCAGCGTGCCCGGGGCATCGGGCGCGACGCACCGCACCGTGCCCACTCGCACGCATCCATCGAGCGGCACGCTGCCGGTCCACCGCCACTCATGCGAGCCGCCCGGCCATTCGAGCACCGCGGTGCAGACGGCGCCGTCAAGGGGGATACGCAGGTCGTTGACGATGTGCACGTCGAGCGCGAGCGGCGCCCCGGCCGGAATCGACGTTGCGAGACGATCGGCAACGACGATCACCGGACGGCATGCGTCGGTCACGGCCCGCAGCGCCGCCTTCGGCAGGAACTGGTGGTCGAGGACGCTCATCGAGATCGATGCGCGAGCGTCGTTCCACCGTGAGAGGCAGAAGCCACCGGTAGGCCGATACTTGAGCCGGCGAAGTGTCTCGATGTAGTGGCGGAGCAGCTCGGCCTGGTAGCGCTGCGTCGCGTCGCGCCATGACTCGAACGTGTCGTGCGCCGTCGGGGGAACACGCTCGACGAGCACGTCGACATCGGCCCCGAAGCTGTCGCGCATGTCGTTCCAGTCAAGGTGCGGCCACTGTCCGGTGATCACCTCACGCGAACCCGGTGCCGACGCCGCACCGAACGAGCCGACGAACCGCACCATGCTCGGCAGGGCGGCGGCATAGGCGTCGAGATCCAGCAGGTCGCCGTGGAGCCACCCGAACGAGAGGTGGCTGTCGGTACCGCGCAGGGCGGGCAGCTGGGGTCCGACGCCGCTGTGCGCAACGACTGGACGCGACTCGTCGGCCGCCTCGATCGATCGTCGCAGCCAGCGGTCGAGAATCGTCGAGTTCCATGTCGGCACCTGCTCGCGCAGCAATCTTCCGGCGAGCGATCGCCACGACACCGACGTGACCGAGCGCTGTCCGGCTTGTAGCCGCGCGGTTGAATCGGTCGCGTGCAGCGGTGTTGGCTCGTCGTGTGCGCACCACCATGCGACCGACGGGCGGTGACCGAGCAGGTCGACCATCTCGCGGGCCTGCCTGACAGCCTGACGTCGGATGGATCTCCCGTAGGCGTGTCGCATCGGGAGGTCCTGCCAGACCAGCATGCCGAGCTCGTCGGCAGCGTCGTAGAACTCGGGCCGTGCGACGTGGGCGGCGACACGCAGCAGGTCGAGTCCTGCCTCGCGAGCGGTCTCCACCGTGCGCCGCACGTCGTCCGATGTCGAACTGGCGAGCGCTGGCCGTGTCGGCACCACGTTCGCCCCCTTGGCGAACAGCCGCTCACCGTTCACCGAGACGACCCAGTCGTGCAGCGCGACCTCGCGCATCCCGGTGCGCACCGCGCGGCTGTCGCTCACGGTGCCGTCGATGACGACCTCAACCTGCACGTCGGTGAGCTCTTGCGCACCGAGACTCCATGGCCACCACAGCCGGGGCTCGGGCACGTCGAGATCCCAGTCGACTTCGTTGACGCCGCTGGCGACCGTACGAACGTGCTCGCCGACGAGTCGGCCATCGACCGATGTGCGGATCGCCACCGTCCTCGTGGCATCGAGATCAAGCCTGGCGTGCAGCCTGAGGTGGGCGCGGGCATCGTTTGCGTCGCGGCACAGGACTCGCAGCCGGTCGATGCGAGCCGGACCCGTCGACTCGATGCGGACGGGACGCCAGAGTCCGCCCGGGTTCCACCTGTGTCCGACGACGGCCGGATCGAGGAGCGCGCCGGCGATGGCGCGCCGACTGTCGCTCGGGCACGCGACCTCGACGGCGAGCACGTGCTCGCTCGCCAGCCTGGCGAGGCTCGTGATGTCGAATGAGTGGGGGAAGAAGTAGCCCTCGGGGTCGCCGAGATACGCGCCGTCGAGCCACACATCCGCCTGGTACATGACGCCGTCGAGCGTCACGAAGCGACGCTCGCCTGGGGCGGGAGGATCGAGGTGGAAGTGGTGCCGGTAGAGCAGCGGTCCGTTCTCATCGGCGCGGCCAGGCTCGTCTCGCCAGTGTCCGGGCACGTGCACCTCTGGCCATGCCGAGTCGTCGAGATCGAGTCCGATGCCGTCGCGGCGGAGGTCGTCGTCGGCCGGACGTGCTACCCAGCGGCCGCGCAGTTCCACGCCCGCAAGCGTATGTCGACGGGTGGCGACTAGGGTCGCCCGCATGACGACCCGTGCAGCGACCCTCGGCCAGCTGAAGGCCTCAGGCTGGCAGTCGGTGCCGGTGAAGGAGGAGATCCGCCGCAACGCCGTGGCGCGGATCTCGAGTGGCGAGCCGCTGTTCGAAGGAGTGCTGGGCTACGAGGACACGGTGATGCCCCAGCTGGAGAACGCCCTTCTGGCGGGACACGACGTGATCTTCCTCGGAGAGCGCGGTCAGGCGAAGACCCGCATGATCCGATCGCTCACGGGCCTGCTCGACGAGTGGATGCCGATTGTCGGCGGCAGCGAGATCAATGACGATCCGTACCATCCGGTCAGCCGGCATGCCCGCGATCTGGTCGCCGAGATGGGCGATGCGACGCCGATCGAATGGGTGCACCGCGACGTGCGATTCGGCGAGAAGCTCGCCACCCCCGACACCTCGATCGCCGATCTCATCGGCGAGGTCGATCCGATCAAGCTGGCCGAGGGCCGCTATCTCAGCGACGAGCTCACGCTGCACTACGGCCTCGTGCCGCGAACGAACCGCGGAATCTTCGCCATCAACGAGATCCCCGACCTCGCCGAGCGCATCCAGGTCGGCCTCCTCAACGTGCTCGAAGAGCGCGACGTGCAGATCAGGGGCTACAAAATTCGTCTCCCGCTCGACGTCCTCCTCGTCGCCAGCGCGAACCCGGAGGACTACACCAACCGCGGTCGCATCATCACCCCGCTCAAGGACCGCTTCGGGAGCCAGATCCGCACGCACTATCCGCTCGATCCGGATGTCGAAGTCGCGATCATGCGCCAGGAGGCTCGTCCGCCCAGCATCGGCACTGTCACCGTGCGCACGCCGCACTACCTCGAGCTCGTCGTGGCGACGTTCAGCCATCTGGCGCGTCAGAGCAATCAGGTGAACCAGCGCAGCGGTGTCAGCGTCCGCCTCTCCGTGAGCAACCTCGAGGTGCTGTGTGCCAACGCAATCCGCCGCGGGCTGCGCGTCGGTGAGACCATCGTGGTGCCGCGGGTCAGCGACCTGTCGGCCATGGCAGCCAGCAGCAACGGAAAGATCGAGATCGAGTCGCTGGAGGAGGGCCGCGAGGGAGCGATTCTCGACTCGCTCGTCAAGCAGAGCGTGCTGACGGTCTTCAAGGAACTGCTGCCCTTCGAGCAGGTGCGCGATGTGGTCGCCGCATTCGAGGAGGGCGTGGTCGTCCATGCCGGCGAGGCGGTGCCCTCGGCCGACCTTGTCAGACTGCTCGACGACGTGCCGGCGCTGCGTGCGCCAGTGCAGGTACTCGTCGGAGGCGACGAGTCGGCGGCGGCAGTGGCGGCGGCAGTCGAATTTGTGCTCGAGGGGCTTCACCTGTCGAAGCGCCTCAACAAGGATGCGGGCGCCACCGCCACCACCTATCGCGGCCGCACCTGACCTCAGTCGAGCACCGTCAGTCGCACCACGCCACCGTCTGGCGCGAGTGTGGCGAGTCGGTCGCGGAACCGAGCGACCGATTCGAGTCGCTGGGCAGCGCTGGTGCCATCAGGTCGAACCGTGACCGCGATCGGGCGCTCGAGCCGAAGGTCCATCACGCGGCCGAGTAGCGCCTCGAGATTGCGGTGGGTGTCGTCGTCGGCGCGCAACGCGATGCCGAGGACGTCAAGAGCGCCAGCGAGGTCGTCGAGACGGATGTCGGCCCGTCCGGGAATCCCGACGATGCCGGTCCGGAGTCCGTGACCCCAGGTGTCCCAGCGCATGTGGCTCCGGCGGCGGGCCTCGTCGGCTGCTGCCAGTGAGTCGTCAGTCGGACGCTCGACGGCGACGTCGAGCGATGTGGCGACGGGATGTACGCCCCTCAGAAGGCGCCACGCATCGCGCCATGCCACGACGAGGTGGTGGAGGACCTCACCTTGTCGCCGTGGGTCGCCCGGCGCCAGTCGCACGGCGGCGCCGAACGGCGCCTCAATCGGGACCCAGCCGTCGACGTGTTCGCCGAGTCGGTCGGCAACGGCGTCCACCCATCGGGGCCAGGACTGCTGCACTGCCCGCTCGTCACTGAAGCCGCCCTCGTTGTCGAACCATCGAGGCACCTCTGGCTGGAGCAGCCGGCACCATGTCTCGAGTCCGTGGCCCCTCGCTCGGTGTGCGGTCTCGATCAATGTCTCGAACACGCCGCCGTCGAGCGAGCCGGGTCGCGGTTCGCCGAGGGCCCACGGGACGTCGAGGCGAACGGAGCGGTCGCCGATCGCCGCCGCCTCGTCGACGATGTCGGTGAAGCGGTCAGGTACCCAGCCGACGGCGCGGCCAGTGGTCAGAGGTTGAACGGCGTGCGCGTCCACAGCTCGCCGGTGTCGTTCGTCGCTCGCAGCACTGGACGCCCGCTGAGCTCGACGACGCTGATGGCACCTGGAAAGCCACGAAGCTCGAGCTCGCCGTGCGGGGTGGCGGTGATGCCCTCGGGAAGCCGAGCGATCTGCATCGTCGGCAGCAGCACTTCGCACGGTCCCGCTGCGTCGCACAGTCGTGCGGCGAGATTGACGGCCGAGCCGATGTAGTCGTCGCCTTCGAAGAGGAGTGCCTCTCCGGTGGCCATGCCGACTCGCAGCGCAAGGGGGGCGCACATCTCGGCCGAGCGGTGCTCGAGTTCGACGGCGAAGGCGATGGCGTTCTCTTGCTCGATCGAGACGATCATGCAGCCGTCGCCGAGCCACTTGGCGATGCGCACCCCTCGCTCGCTTGCGACCTGGCGGGTGATCGTGCGGAAGGCGCCGAGGATGCGTGCTGCGGCGTCATCGCCGAACGCGGCGGTGTAGTTGGTGAAGCCTGAGAGGTCGACGAACGCGAAGGTGCGCGGCACACGCATGGTGTGGAGGCTACCAGCGCGCAGCAGACCTCGTGAATTCGTTCACAAGTTGTTCATGGCCGTGCCGGGTGCCGTCGGCCGTCGGCTGACGGCCCCGACTAGCGTGCGCACATGGCACGCCGTTTCACCTACTCGCGCTGGGACGGCACCCAGGTCGGATTCGACCTCGATGCAGCGGGCGTGCTCGACGAACTCACCGACGACCTGCTGTACCACGGAGACGTCAATGCGGCGCTGCGGCGTCTTCTGCAGCAGGGCATGACCGACCGAGACGGACGTCGACTTGAGGGCCTCCGCGACATGATGCGGCGGATCCGCGATGCCCGGCGCGACCGACTCGACCGCTACGACCTGGGCGGCGTCTACAGCGAGATCGCCCGCGAGCTCGACGACATCGTCGACGAAGAGCGCCATGCAATCGACAACGCCACTCGGTCAGCCCAGGAGAGTGGTGACGAGCGCCGGGCGTCGAATGCGCAGGATGCCGCTGTTGAACGTCAGTTCCGGCTCGACATGCTGCCGAACGATCTCGCAGGGAAGGTCCGCGAGCTCAGCGCCTACGACTTCGAGAGTCGTGAGGCCCAGCAGCGGTTCGAGCAGCTCGTCGACCGGCTGCGCGAGCAGCTGATGCAGCAGGTGGTCGACCAGATGTCGTCGGCGATGGGGCAGCTCACTCCGGCCGATATTGAGCGTACGAAGGACATGCTCGCAGCGCTCAATCGGATGATCGAGCGACGCGAGCAGGGTGAAGATCCGCAGTTCGAGCAGTTCATGCAGCAGTTCGGCGACTTCTTTCCAGAGAATCCGTCGTCGCTCGACGAACTGCTCGAGCAGCTGGCCCGGCGGATGGCGGCGATGCAGGCGATGCTCAACTCGATGTCGCCCGAGCAGCGGGCGCAGCTGCAGGCGCTGAGCGACCAGCTGCTCGAAGATCTCGACCTCCGCTGGCAGATGGACCAGCTCGGCGGGGCGCTGCAGCAGATGTTCCCCGGGGCGGGCTGGGAGCAGCAGCAGCGCTTTCGCGGCGATGAGGGACTCGGAATGGGACAGGCGATGCAGGCGATGCAGGAGCTCGGCGACCTCGACGCACTCGAGGAACTGCTGCGCAATGCAACCACGCCGGGCACCCTCGCCGAAGCGGATCTCGACCGGGTGCGCGACCTGCTCGGCGACGATGCCGCCGAGTCGCTCGAGCGACTCGCCGAGCTCAGCCGTGTGCTCGAGGAGAGCGGACTCATCCGCAACACCGAGGGGCAGCTTGAGCTCACGCCGAAGGGGCTCCGGGCGATCGGCACGAATGCGCTGCGCGACCTCTACACCAAGCTGGCAAAGGATGCTGC
>JBJOMQ010000029.1:0-17154 GCA_046052275.1 Actinomycetota bacterium
CGGCGCGATCTCCTGCGCGGCGCGACGCTCGGCGGAGCAGCGATAGCCGCTGGTGCCACCTTGGCCGGGGCTGCCCGCCCTGGCAGGGCAGCCCGAATCGCCCCGGCAGCGGGCAGCGACATCGGCACCACTGCTGACGCGCTACTCGGGTCGGCTCCGCTCTCGGCAGCGGCAGTCGCAACACCCGTCACCGTGATGCCGGGACTGGCGATCCTTCCCCGCGATGCGTGGGGGGCCGACCTGCCTCCCAAGGCCGACATCGCCCGTGAGACCACCCGATTCCTCCTCGTGCATCACACGGCATCGCCCAACTCATATCGCAGCGCCCGAGATGTCATCCGCAGCGCCTACGCCTTCCAGACCGGCCCGGCGAAGGGCTGGCCCGACGTCTGCTACGGGTTCTTCATCGGCCGCGACGGCGACGTCTGGGAAGGACGCGCCGGCGCACTCACCCGGCCGGTCAGGGCCGATGCCACCGGCGGCAACCAGGGCTGGGCACAGCTGGTGTGCCTGCTGGGCGACTTCACTTCGACGGTTCCCACCACAGCGGCTCTCGCTGCGCTCGCACGAGTGCTGGCCTGGCTGGCCGGTCGCGACCTCGTCTCGCTCGCCGACGGTGCCACCACCACCTTCGTCTCGCGAGGCTCGAATCGCTGGCCGGCCGGCACCGTCGTCACGACGCCCACGATCGCCGCCCATCGCGACATGTCGTACACGGCATGCCCGGGCGATGCGCTGTACCCGCTGATGCCCGACGTCCGACGCAGGGCTCGGCTCCAGGCTGACGCATGGCGGAGTGTCATCCGTCCTGCAGTGCGGCTCGACGGCTGACGCCTGAGGTCGCTCCCCTAGCCTGCCGACGTGGTCTCGACGATGATCGACGCGGCGATTGTGGGCGGCGGGCCGTCGGGCGCCGCTGCCGCGATCGCGCTGGCAAGAGCCGGGCGTTCCGTGGTCGTCATCGACAAGGCAGCGTTTCCCCGCGACAAGTGCTGCGGCGATGGCCTCACCACCCTGGCGGTGCGCGAACTCGCTCCGCTCGGGCTTGACCCGTCGTCGATTCCCAACTGGCGCGCCGTGCGCGACGTGTGGCTGCGCTCACCGTCTGGGCGCGAGGTGCACCTCCAGATGCCGGACGGCGGCACGTTCGCCGCCACCGCACCGCGGGCCGAACTCGACGCCGCACTGTTCGAACTTGCCCGAACCGCTGGCGCTACGACAATGGAGCGCACGAGCGTGGTCGGCGTCGACGACCGCGGCGACCACGTGATCGTCGCTGTCGAGTCCGGCAGCGGGGCACGTACCGACATCGCAGCCCGATTCGTCATCGCAGCCGATGGGATGTGGTCACCCACCCGCAAGCTCCTCGGACTCGGCGAGGAGGGATACCTCGGCGAGTGGCACGCCGTGCGCCAGTACGCGCGAGGAGTCACCGGTCCTGCTGCAGAACGGCTGTACGTGTGGTTCGAGCCAGACCTGCTTCCCGGCTACGCATGGAGCTTCCCGCTACCCGGCGGACGCGTCAACCTCGGCTACGGCGTGCCGCGCTCGAGTGCCCGCCGCGGCGCCGACCTGCGCGCCCAGTGGGACACCCTCCTCACGAGGCCGCACATTGCTGCCGCACTGGGGTCCGGTGTCGAACTCGAGGGGCGCCATGCGGCGTGGCCCATCCCGGCCGCCATCGACCGCGCTGCGCTGGCCAGCGGACGCGTGCTCTTCGTCGGCGATGCGGCGCGCGCCACCGACGTCATGACCGGCGAGGGCATCGGGCAGGCGCTGCTCACCGGCCGACTCGCAGCCGAGGCCATCGAGCACGGCATCACCCGCCGCATGGCCGATGCCGCCTCAGTCACCCGCGTGTACGAGCGCTCAGTCCGACGCGAACTGCTTGCCGACCACCGGATGTCGAAGGTGCTGAACCGGATGCTCGCCAGCCCGTTCCTCGCCCGTGGTGCAGTCCGAATCGTCGGCATCAGTGACTTCACACGCCGCAACTTCGTCCGCTGGATGTTCGAGGACGAGCCGCGGGCGATCGCCCTCACCCCGCGCCGGTGGCACCGGCGGTTCCTGCGCCAGCCCGCTCCCCTGCCCTGACGAGCCGGGCCGCCCGGACACCGCCGGCGACATCCGGTTGCGGGTACCGTCGGGCACATGGCCCTGCGCACACGACTCACCGACATGCTCGGCATCGAGCACCCCGTGATGCTCGCTGGCATGGGCGGCGTCAGCTATCACCGTCTTGTGGCGGCAGTCAGCGCCGCCGGCGGCATCGGCACGCTGGGAGCCAGCACCATGTCGGCCGACGAGCTGCCGATCGAGATGCGCCACGTGCGCGACGCCACCGATCGACCCTTCGGCGTCGATCTGCTCACCGCGGTGCCGGGTCAGCTCGAGCGGGGAATCACCAGCATCATCGAGGGAGGTGCCTCGCTGTTCGTCGCCGGCCTCGGCGTACCGCGCGAGGTGATCGACGAGCTGCATCACCACAACGTGCTCGTGGGGAGCATGTGCGGCAAGGTGCGCCACGCTGTCGCTGCTGTGGCGAGCGGCGTCGACCTCGTCATTGCCCAGGGCACCGAGGGAGGCGGACACACCGGAACGGTGGCCACGATGGCGCTCGTGCCGCAGGTCGTCGATGCAGTCGGCTCGTCGGTGCCGGTGGTGGCGGCAGGCGGCCTGTTCGACGGACGGGGCCTCGCTGCTGCGCTTGCCCTCGGCGCCGACGGCGTGTGGCTCGGCACGCGGTTCATCGCCACGCCCGAGGCCCGAGCCGTACGCGGCTACAAGGAGACCCTGCTTGGTCTTCCGGAAGATGGCACGGTGATCAGCCGTGCCTACACCGGCAAGACGTGCCGAGTCGTACGCACCGAGTGGACGAACCACTTCGAACATCACCCCGACGAACTCGAGCCGTTCCCCGCACAGGCCGTGGCGTCGATGCGCGCCGGCGTCAACCACCTCGGCGCGCCCGATGGCACCGAGGTCGACGCTGCACGAGAGTTCATGCCATGCGGCCAAGGTGTCGGCGCCATTGACGAGCTCGTGCCGGCCGGCGACCTCGTTGCTGCGCTCGTTGCCGAGGCAGAACGGGCGATCGAGCAGATGACGGCGGTGCGCCGGTGAGTCCCGCAAGCGCAGTCGACGCTCACGTCGAGCGGGTATGGACCGACGACATCGTTCCTGCCATTGCCGACTACATCGCGATTCCGTGCGTCTCGGAGGCGTTCGATCCCGACTGGCGCGCTCATGGCCATCTCGCTGCTGCCGTCGAGCTCGTACGTGGATGGTGCGCTCAGCGCCGCATCGAAGGGCTTCGGGTCGAGGTGTGCGAGCTCGAGGGCCGCACGCCGATCATCCTCTGCGAGGTGCCAGCATTCGGAGGCGGGCCGGCCGACGACACCGTGCTGCTCTACGGCCATCTCGACAAGCAGCCCGAGATGACCGGATGGCGACCCGGACTCGGGCCGTGGACGCCCGTCATCGAGGGAGACCGGCTGTATGGGCGCGGCGGTGCCGACGACGGCTATGCCGCCTTCGCCTCACTGCTCGCGATCGAGTCAGCGCAGCTCGCCGGAGTGCCGCACGCCCGCTGTCTCGTGCTCATCGAGGCAAGTGAGGAGAGCGGCAGCCCCGACCTGCCGGCTCACCTCGACGCACTGGCGCCGAGACTGGGCTCGCCGTCGCTGGTGCTGTGCCTCGACTCCGGCTGCCTCGACTACGAGCGGCTGTGGGTGACCACCTCGCTGCGCGGGCTCGTGGGCGGCACCCTGCGCGTCGACATCCTCCACGAGGGGGTGCACTCTGGTGAGGCCAGCGGTGTCGTGCCGTCGTCGTTCCGCATCGCCCGCCAGCTGCTCGATCGCATCGAGGACAGCGCCACCGGCAGGATCCTCCTCGACGACCTCCACGTCGATGTGCCCGCCGACCGGCGGGCCCAGGCCGGGCGCACCGCCGACGAGTTCGACATCGCCACTCACTTCCCGTTCGTCTCGGGCGCCCGACCGTCGGTCGAGGATCCAGCGGAGATGCTGCTGGCGCGCACATGGTGGCCTGCGCTGTCGGTCACTGGCGCTGACGGCCTGCCGGCGACTGCTGCTGCTGGCAACGTGCTGCGGCCGCACACCGCACTTCGGCTCAGCCTGCGGATCCCGCCCACGTGCGATCACGTCGCTGCACTCGACGCAGTTCGCGACGCGCTCACTGCCGAGCCCCCCTACGGCGCCACCGTGTGCTTCACCGACGCGCAGTCGGGGCCCGGGTGGAATGCTCCGTCATTCGAGCCGTGGCTCGAGGCCGCCCTGCACGAGGCCAGCCTCGCCGCATTCGGGGCGCCGCATGCGGCGTTCGGCGAAGGCGGATCGATCCCGTTCATGGGAATGCTCGGCGAGATGTTCCCGTCGGCGCAGTTCGTGATCACCGGCGTCCTCGGTCCGGGCGCGAATGCCCACGGCCCGAACGAGTACCTCCACCTGCCCACTGCGCGTCGGCTGACCTCGTGCCTCGCCTCACTTCTCGGTGCGCATGCTCGGCGGTCCGAGCCGTGAGGCTCCTGCGCGAGAACGCCGACCTCCGCTGGCTCTTCTTCGCCCAGGTGGTGTCATTCCTCGGCGACTGGTTCACGTTCGTCGCCATCGCTGCACTGGTGCTCGATGCCACGGGCAGCGAATTCCTCGTGGCTGTCGCCTACGTCTCGTTCTCGCTGCCGTCGTTTCTCGCCTCGCCGATCGCCGGTTCGCTCGCTGATCGATTCGACCGGCGCCGGCTGCTGCTGGTGGTGTCTGCGCTCCAGGCAGTGGCGGCGCTCGGCCTGCTGACGGCATCGAACGACCGGGTGTGGCCGCTGTTCCTCTTCCAAGGTCTCATCAGTTCGCTCGCCGCTGTCGTGAAGCCGGCAATCGACGCCGGGGTGCCGAATCTCGCCACGTCGCCCGACGAACTGCGCCGCGCCAACGCCATGTTCGGCAGCATGTGGGGTGTGATGCTCGCCGTCGGAGCGGGCATCGGCGGCATCTTCAGCGAGGCGTTCGGCAGGCAGGCTGCGTTCATCGCCGATGCCATCACCTTCGTCGTTGCGCTCGCCCTGTTCGCACTCGTTCGGCGCCCGATGCAGGAGCCCCAGCATCGATCCGACCGCCCCCCGGTCAGGCCGATCGCCGACATGCGCGAGGCCATCCGGTATGCGCGGCGAGATCGGGTCGTGATGTCGCTCGTCGGGTCGAAGGCGACGTTCGCCATCGGTGCCGGCACCGTGAGTCAGCTCCCGGTCCTCGCACGCGACGCCTTCGGGTGGGGCGATGTCGGCACAGGACTGCTGATGGGCGCCCGCGGCGTCGGCGTCGGCCTGGGGCCGCTGATCGCTGCGCGGTTCACCAAGGGACAGCTGTCGCGCGTCCTGCGCGTGTGCGGTATCGCCGGTGTCGCGTACAGCGCCTTCTATCTCGGTGCTGCCTGGGTTCCGCTGCTCCCCGTCGCAGCGATCTTCATCGCTCTCGGCCACCTCGGCGGCGGCTCACAGTGGACGCTGAGCAGCTTCGGCCTGCAGGTGCGCACTCCCGACGCGATCCGCGGTCGCGTGATGGCCGGCGACTTCGCCATGGTGACGCTGGTGATCAGCATCACCAGCCTGCTCGCCGGATGGCTGTCGGAGGCTGTAGGGGCGCAGTGGACCATCACCGTGTCGGCGTGCGCGGCTGGTCTGGCAGGGGCGATCTACCTGGTGGTTACCACGCCGGTGGCACGGCAGCTCGAGGCCGAGCACGCCGCAGCATCGGCGATCGCCGCATCGACGGCGCCCAGCCGCAGCACGCCCGATGCCTGACGGGTGTCAGTTGCTGGGGCGCATCCGCGAGCGGTCGAGCCTGATCGGCAATTCGGCGCGGATCCGGTCGTCGACCTCGTCGGAGACGTGATCGGGGAAGTGCGTGGCCAGGACGTCGCGCACCTTTGCAGCCGCCCGGTCGAGCACCTTCGGCCGGCCGACCTCGGCCCATTCCTTGGGGCTGAGGCGGTCGCAGATGGCCGGGTAGATGTACTCGGTCTGCATGATCTCGAGCGTCTGCTTGCTGCCGAGGTAGTGGCCAGGTCCGCCGACGACAGCGTCGCGCATGACCTCGATCGAGAGTGACTCGTCGTTGACGTCGATGCCGCGGATGGTGCGCTGGCAGGCGCCGATGGTGTCGTTGTCGAGCACGACACCCTCGAGGGAGAACCCGAGCAGGCTGCCGTGCATGCCCGCCGCCTCGTAGATGAGGTTGGCTCCGGCGTTGCCGACGAGGGCGTGGTTGTAGCCCTTCTCGGCACCCGACTGGTAGTCGGGCATCTTCGCGTCGGCGATGCCGGACGAGGTCCCGCCGGTGAGGTCGTAGTAGTGCGCCATCTGCGCACAGGCCGACGACAGCAGCGCCTGCTCCGGGCTGCCGCCCGACATCGCTCCCGAGCGAAGGTCGCTGACGAACGGCCACAGTCCGAAGATCGCCGGGTGCCCGGGGACGATCGCATTCACGTAGGCGAGGCCGGCGAGCACCTCGGCTACCTCCTGTACGAGAGCGCCGGCAAGCGCCGCCGGCGCAGTGGCACCGGCCTGGCCCGCCGACAGCAGCAGCACCGGCATCCCCCCGCGGACAGCGACCTCGAGGCACCGGCATGCATCGGCGGCGAACTTCAGCGGCGGCACGACGAAGCAGTTCGACTGGCTGACGAACGGGCGCTCACGCCACTGCTTCTCGCCGCCGGCGATGTGGTGCAGCATCTGCAGCGACTTCTCGAGGTGGGTGGGATGCACCCACGACGTGCCCACATGCTTCGTGGTGCCTGACACGCTGAGATAGCACGTGTTGATGTCCATCTCCTCGGGATCGGGGAGATCGCGGGGCACCACAGTGCGCTGGTAGAAGTGGATGTGCTCCATCGTGTCGACGAGCCGGGCGATGTCGTAGCAGTCCTGGGCCTGCGACTCGCGGTACTCACCGGTGACAGGGTCGACAACGTAGACGGCCGCACCCGCAGTGCCGTAGTAGACCTTCTTGCCCCACGGCTCCATGTCGTGGCGGGGATCCTGGCCGTACAGCGGGAAGTGGCGTCCCGCCATCGCGAGCGTCTCGTCGATCAGCGAGCGCGGGAAGCACAGGCGTCCCTCCGGCGAGATCCAGCATCCCTTGGCCGTCAGCAGCTCGATGCACGACGGAATCGCATCGGCAAGCCCGATGTGCTCGAGTACGTCGAGCGCCGCCTCGTGCACTCGCACGACCTCTGCGTCGGTGAGCACCTTGTAGCGCCCGCTCTCCATGCCCGGGTTGACCGGCCTGATCTCGGTGGCAAGCGGCGCGGCGCGCAGCGCGCGACGGGCCTCGCGTCCGCCGCGTCGGTTGGCGGGGGGTGCTGCGGTGTCGGTCAACGGTCCTCCTCGAGCGGGCCTTGCGAGGTGACAGTCTCTCATGTCCAGCCGTGGGCGTGTGGGCCGAGGGTCCGAAACCGTGGTCGATCTGCCGAATCTGTCTCACCGGTTGATGAATTCTCCTCATGTATGGTGCGGACATGGAGTCGCTGCCGCCCATGGCCGCCCTGCGAGCCTTCGACGCTGTCGCCCGGCACCTGAGTTTCCGCGCCGCCGCCAGCGACCTGCGGGTGACGCAGTCGGCGGTCAGCCACCAGATCGCCGAACTCGAGCGGCGGCTCGGCATCGACTTGTTCGACCGCAGCGGCCGACGGGTCGCCCTCACACCACTGGGGTCGCTCTATCACCCGTACGTGCGCGATGCATTCGAGCGGCTCGCCGCCGGCACGGCGCTGGTGACGATGGGCGCCCCCACGCGCGAACTCGACGTACAGGTCTACGTCACCGTCGCCGTTCGCTGGCTCATTCCGCGCCTGCACTCGTTCACCGACGAGCATCCCGGCATCAGGGTGCGACTCAACACCAGCCAGCTCGACTGGGACTTCGATGACGGCGAGAGCGACGTGGCGATCGTGTGCACGTCGCAGCCAACCCCCGACGGTCACCACGCGACGCATCTCTTCGACACCTCGCTCGTCGCCGTCTGCGCCCCTTCCGTTGCCGCTCGAGCCACCGACGGCTCGCTGCCGTTCGTTCGGCTCTACACGGCACCAGATGAGTGCGACGACTGGCTCGCTGCCGCTGGCCTCGCCGGCGCTCCGTCGAGCACGATGAGCGTCGACTCGTACCTTCTTGCGATCGAGTCGGCCATCGACGCGCAGGGTGTCGCCGTGGTGCCCGAGTTCCTCGTCGCCGCCGATCTGCGCTCGGGACGGCTTGCGGCGCCATTCGCCACGAGCCTTCCCCAGGCACGACGGTGGTTCTTGGTCTGCCGCAGTGAGCGGGCAGGGCAGCCACCGGTGGTCGCCTTCCGCGACTGGCTGCTCAGTCAGCAGCCGTGACCGTCGGCCTGCCGCTCAGTAGTGCGGCGGCGTGATGACCCAGAGCACCTTGGTGGGAACACGGCCGCGGTTGATGCACCGATGGGGCTCGGTGCTCGGGAACGCGAAGCTGTCGCCCTTCGAGAGCACGAAGTGGCGCTCACCCACCCAGAGGTCGAGCGTGCCCTCCATCACCAGGCCGGCCTCAGCACCCTCGTGCGTGTAGAACTCGCTGTCGGCGCCCGGCCGGATGGTGCTGATCAGAACCTCAAGCGGTCCCGACAGGTTCGGCGACAGCAGTTCCTCGGTGATGCCGAGACCGGTGAAGGTGAGATTGCGACGGTGTGCCGCCCTCACGATGATGTCGCGCTCGTCGTCGGGCCCCGGTGCGGCTGCGTGGAAGAACCAGTTCATGTGCACGCCCAGCGAATCGGCGATTCGCTTCAGCACGCCAATGGGCAGGCGCGACACATCGCGCTCGATCTGGCTGAGGTAGCTCACCGAGATGCCGACTTCCGAGGCGACGTCGCTGAGGGTGCGGCCCTGCGCCTTGCGCAGTTCGCGGATGCGTCCGCCGATCTGGGCCCCGTCGACATCGGAGAGGTCGGCCGCGTCGGCATCGGCCGACGTCGCCTCCCGCGCTGAGCTGAGCGCCCTGATGGCCATGGGGTCAGTCTGTCCTACGCACGCGTGCGCTCACTCTTCGGATCGTAGAACGGAGCCATCGACACCCGGGCGGGCACCCGCTCGCCCGCAATCTCGATCTCGTACGAGCCGCCCAGGACCCAGTCGCGGTCAGCGGCGGCCCCGTCGTTCGACACATAGCCCATGCCGATCGACACGCCGACCGTGTGGCCGAACATTCCCGAGGTGATCCTGCCGACGAGGACCCCGTCGCGCCAGATCGGCTCGTTGTGGTACACGAGGTGCCGGTCGTCGAGCAGGGCGAACTGGGCGAGTCGCTGGGTCACGGGCGCCGACTTGGCGGCCAGCAGCGCCTCCCTGCCGATGAAGCCTCCCGGCTTGTCCCACGACACGCAGAAGGCGAGGCCGGCCTCGATCGGGTTCTCGTCGGGCGAGATGTCGTGCCCCCAGTGCCGGTAGCCCTTCTCCATCCGCAGCGAGTTGAGGGCGTGATAGCCGGCGAGCCGCAGCCCGAACGACGGGCCCGCCGTCATGATCGTGTCGAAGACGTCCTGGGCGTGCTCGGTGGGGATATAGAGCTCGAACCCGAGCTCACCCACGTAGCTCACACGGCTGGCGCGCACGCGCGCGTAGCCGAGGTCGATGACCTGCGACGTGCCGAATGGGAAGGCCTCGTTCGACAGATCGTCGGTGGTGAGCGCCTGCAGCAGATCACGCGAGTTGGGCCCCTGGACATTGAGCACGGCGGTGCCCGACGTGACATCGACGACGACGCATCGAGCGTCTGCGGGAATGTTGTCCTTCAACCAGTGGAAGTCACGCACCTGGGTCGCGGCGGCAGTGACGACGAGATAGCGATCTGCGGCCTCGCGGGTGACGGTGAGGTCGGCCTCGATCGTGCCGCGGTCGTTGAGCCACTGCGTGTAGACCAGCCTGCCAACGGGCACATCGACGTCGTTGCAGCAGATCCGGTTGAGGGCAGCCATTGCATCGGGGCCCTCGACGACGAACTTGCCGAACGACGACTGGTCGAACATCCCGACCGCAGTGCGCACCGCAACGTGCTCGGCACCAGAATGCGGAAACCAGTTCTGCCTGCCGTAGGTGTACTCGTACACGGGCTCCACACCCTCCGGCGCGAACCAGTTGGCACGCTCCCAGCCGGCCACCTCGCCGAAACATGCACCACGCGCTGCGAGACGGTCGTGCAGCACCGACTTCCGGACGCCACGGGCAGTGTCGGGCTGGCGGAAGGGCCAGTGCATCGCATAGAGAAGGCCGAGCGACTCGACCGTGCGGTCGCGGAGGTAGTTCCGGTTGCGCTGGAAGGGCATCACCCGGCGGATGTCGACGTCCCAGAGGTCCATTGGCGGCCGGCCGTCGACGATCCAGTCGGCGAGCACCTTGCCCGCTCCGCCAGACGACTGGATTCCGATGCTGTTGAACCCACACGCCATGAAGAGGTTCTTCACGTCGGGCGACGGACCCAGCAGGTAGCGATCGTCAGGCGTGAAGCTCTCCGGCCCGTTGAAGAACAGGCGGATGCCGGTCTCGCCGACCACCGGCATTCGGTTGGTCGCCGACTCGACGAGCGGGGCGATGTGGTCGTAGTCGGCCGGCAGCGCGGTGAAGCAGAAGTCGTCGGGGATCCCGCTGCGTCCGCCGCGCTGGGTCATGCCCCATGGCTTGGCGACTGGCTCGAACCATCCGATGAGCAGCTTGCCGGCGTCCTCCTTGAAGTACCCGCATCCCTCCGGATCACGCAGCACTGGCATCGTCGGCGAGATTCCCTCGATGCCCTCGGTGACGATGTAGAAGTGCTCGGCGGCATGCAGCGGGACGACGGCACCCGCCTGATCGCCGAGCTCGCGGCCCCACATGCCGGCCGCGTTGACGACGGCGTCGGCCATGATCTCGCCGCTGCCGAGGACCACGCCATTGGCGTCCTCGGCTGTGTACGCAACACCGATCGCCCGGCCGTCGCGCACGATGATGCGGTCTACTCGCGTGTGCTCGCGGATGATGCATCCACGAGAGCGTGCGCCCTTGGCAAGTGCCTGCGTGGTGTCGATGGGATTCGTGACACCATCGCCCGGCAGGTGCACGCCGCCCACGAGGTCGTCGACATTTGCGAGCGGCACGAGTTCCTTGATGTCGGCGGGGGTGATGATGTCGACCGGAAGCCCGAACACACGCGCCATCGACGCGCCGCGCTTGAGTTCCTCGAAGCGCTCCTCGTTGGGTGCGACGCTCACTGAGCCTCGCTGCTGGAAGCCAGTGGCCTGGCCGGTCTCGGCCTCGAGCGTGGCAAACAGGTTCGTCGTGTACTGCGCAAGACGGGTGAGATTGTGCGTGGCGCGCAACTGGCCGACGAGGCCTGCGGCATGCCACGTCGTGCCGCAGGTCAGCTGCTTGCGCTCGAGCACGACGACCTCGGTCACGCCGCGCAACGACAGGTGGTAGGCGATGCTGCATCCGACGATGCCGCCGCCGACGACGACGACGCGGGTGCGGGCGGGAAGGTTCGACATGTGCTCCTCCGGGGCAGGCCTGGACGCTGCGGTGAAATTTTGCTGATTATTTCACACGCTTCGCCGCCCCGGTGCTGCCCGCTCGCCGCACGGCGCCGCCCCCCGTCGAGCACGTCCGGGCACCCGGCGGCCCTCCGTGCACGCGGCGGACTGCGAGGTGTGTAATTTTGCCCGAGATTTCACAGCACCCGCTGGAGCGGAGGAACCATGTCAGACAGGGAGACAGCTCGGATCGTCGTCATCGGCGGCGGCATCGCCGGCGTGAGCACGGCCTACCACCTTGCGCTGATGGGCTGCACCGACGTGCTCCTGCTCGAGCGCGACGAGCTCACCTCAGGCTCCACGTGGCATGCGGCCGGCAACGTCCCCACGTACTCGACCTCGTGGAGCGCCATGCGCGCCCAGTCGTACACGGCGGCGCTCTACCGCGAACTGTCCGAGGAGTTCCCGATCAACTACCACGTCACGGGCTCGGTTCGCCTCGCACACAGCCGCGAGCGCTTCGCCGAGTTCCGTCACGTCACGTCGATGGCGAATGCGCAGGGCATGGGATACGACATGCTCACGCCAGCCCAGCTGCAGGAGATGTACCCACTCGTCGAGACCCACGATCTCGTCGGCGCGCTGTGGGATCCACTCGACGGCGACATCGATCCGTCGCAGGTCACGCAGGCGCTCGCCACCCGCACCCGCAATCTCGGTGGCCGCATCCGACGCTACGAGCGCGTCATCGGACTCATCCAGCATGCCAACAGCCACTGGACTGTCACCAGCCGCTCGAAGGACGGCGCCGAGCACGTCATCGACTGCGAGATCGTCGTCAATGCAGCCGGCTACCGCGCCGGCGAGGTGATGGCATTGCTCGGACGCCACCACCCCATCGCACAGATGTCGCACCAGTACCTCGTCACCGACGAGATCAAGGAACTCGCGGCGCGCGACAAGCCGCTGCCGCTGCTGCGCGATCCCGACACCAGTTACTACCTGCGCCAGGAGCGCAGCAGCTTCATTCTCGGGCCCTACGAGTGGCAGTCGACAGCAATGTGGCTCGACGGCATCCCCGAGGAGTTCGCCAACATGCTGTGGCCTGAAGACCTCGAACGACTCGCCCCGCAGATCATCGATGCCGGCGAGCGTGTGCCGGTGCTTGCCGACGCTGGCATCGCGAGGGTCGTGAACGGCCCTATCCCCTATGCACCGGACGGCTACCCGTACCTCGGCCCCGAGCGCGGCCTGCGCAACTTCTTCCACTGCAACACCTTCAGCTTCGGCATCGCCCAGGGCGGCGGCGCCGGACTGCTCACCGCCGAGTGGATCCTGAACGGCCGGCCGTCGTTCGACGTGTGGGGCTGGGACCGTCGCCGCTACAAGGACTACGCCACGACCGAGTACACCATCGCCAAGGCCAAGGAGCTGTACCAGCACGAGTACGCAATGGGCTTCCCAAACAAGGAGTGGCCGGCCGGCCGACCGTCGTGGACCTCGCCCCTGTACGACACCCTCGCTGCGAAGGGAGCGCACTTCGGCGCACGTGGTGGCTGGGAGCGGCCGACGTGGTTCGACTCCACCGGCACCGTCCCGGTCGACGACTACTCGTTCTTCCGGACGCAGGCGTGGCGCGGGCCGGTTGCAGAGGAGTGCGACGCCGTGCGCAACCGCGTCGGCATCCTCGACATGCCCGGCTTCACCAAGATCGAGGTGCGCGGCAGCGGTGCAGCCGCCTACCTCGACCGACTGCTGTGCACCAGGCTGCCCCGGCCCGGCCGCATCACGCTCGCCTACGCGCTGCTGCCCGACGGCAAGATCCTCAGCGAGTTCACCGTCGCCCGGATCTCCGATGAGCACTTCTACCTCGTCGGTGCTGCGGGAGCCGAATGGCACGACCTCGACGTGCTCGAGCATGCGCTGCCGGCTGACGGCTCGGTCACGCTCACGAACATCAGCAAGGACTACGGCTCGCTCGTACTGGTCGGACCGCATGCTCGCGAGGTTCTGGCTGCCGTCACGTCGACACCGCTCGACAACGAGCGCTTCCCGTGGCTCAGCATCCGCGACATCGACACCGCTGTCGGTGCCGTGCGCACGCTTCGCGTCGGCTACGTCGGCGAACTCGGCTGGGAGCTGCATGCAGCAAACGACCAGCTGGTTCCGCTCTACAAGGCGCTCTGGGCAGCGGGCGAGCACCACGGCATCCGCGACTTCGGCATCTATGCCGTCGACAGCCTGCGACTCGACAAGTGCTATCGCGGCTGGAAGGGCGATCTCGAGATCGGCTTCTCGCCGTTCGACGCATCGCTCGACCGATTCGTCGACCTCACCAAGGCTGACTTCGTCGGCAAGGACGCCCTGGTTGCCGAGAAGGCCAGCGGCTCGCCATGGCGGATGGTTCCACTCGTGCTCGATGAGCCGGGCGAGGCCGATGCACCCGCACTTGCGTCGGTCTTCGATGCGGGTGGAGAGCGCGTGGGCCTCGTCACATCGGGAGGATGGAGCTTCACGCTCAACGCCAGCCTTGCCCTGGCCTACGTCAGGCCGGCATTCGAGGCCGCAGGGTCGAAGTTGTTCGTCGACGTCTACGGCACCCGCGTTGGCGCCACCGTCGGGGCCGAGCCGCTCTACGACCCCACGAACGCCCGACTCCGAGCCTGAGGCGTCGGCGGGAACTGCACTGCGCTATTGCTGGCGGGTGCCAATCGCGACCGGCGTCACTGCCTCGGCGGCTCGCTTGGCGTGATAGCTGCTGCGCGTGAGCGGACTTGACTCGACGTGGCCGATTCCGAGCGACTCGCCAACCTGCTTCCAGTGGTCGAACTCGGCCGGCTCCGCCCACCGAGCAACCGGTAGGTGATTGCCTGTCGGACGCAGGTACTGGCCGATGGTGACAATGTCGACCCCGACCGCCGCGAGGTCGGCGAGCAAGCCCTCGACCTCATCGGCCTGCTCACCCAAGCCCAGCATGAACCCCGACTTCGTCGTCAGCCCAGCTCGCTTCGCCCGTGCAAGGACGCCGAGGCTTCGCGCGTAGCCGGCACTGGGACGCACGGCACGCTGCAGCCGCGCCACCGTCTCGATGTTGTGGTTGAGGACGTCGGGACGGGCATCGACGAGCACCGACAGGGCACGCTCGTCGCCCTTCGCATCGCTGATGAGCGTCTCGACGGTCGTATCGGGCACCCTCGCACGGATGGCCAACACGCAGGCCGCAACGTGCGACATCCCGCCGTCGTCGAGATCGTCGCGCGCCACCATGGTGAGCACCGCATGGTTGACCCGCATCTCGGCGATCGCCGCTGCGACCCGTGATGGCTCGTCGGCCTGAGGATCCAGCGGCTTCCTCGTATCGACGAGGCAGAAGCCACATGCTCTCGTACAGCGCTCACCGAGCACCATGAATGTGGCGGTGCCATCCGCCCAGCACTCACTGAGGTTGGGGCAACCGGCCTCCTCGCACACCGTGACGAGTCCGTGCCGCCGGATCGACTGCTGCAGCGTGAGGACATCTGGTCCGCGGACGACACGCGGGCGCAGCCACGCCGGCTTTCGCTCACCCGCAGCGAGGCCGTCGACAACGCCTGCCTGCTCGAGTCGTCGTGCCGCACGCGTCGGCGACGACACCTGCGACTCACCGGCGGACACCACCGTGCCGGGAGCCATGTGATCGGACGCGGTGCGCACAGCGCTGCCGGCACCGCCGCCGCGGGAGAACGGCGACAGGTCGTCGGGACGATGCTTCCACGCCACGTCCTGCCGTTCCACGACGCCGCTCCCCCAGACCTGCGCAGCGTGCTCCACGACCAGATCGACCACGTCGCGCATCGAGACCTGCACGCCCTCCTCGACGAGGGAGGTGACCGGTAGATGGGCTATGCCGCACGGCACGATGTGGTCGCGCATGTAGGACAGGTCGGTGTCGACGTTGAGCGCGAAGCCGTGCATCGTCCGCCCACCCGCCGAGCGAGGCTGGCCGAGCTTCACGCCGATCGCGCAGATCTTCCGCGGCGACGGGGTGCTGACACCCACCCAGACACCCGGATAGTCGTCGAGGCAGCCGACATCGTCGACTCCGAGTCGCACGAGCACCGACACGATGAGTCGCTGGATCGAGCACACGTGGTCGCTGGCCCCGAGCGAATTCGGCACGTCGACGATCGGGTATCCCACCAGCTGGCCCGGTCCGTGATATGTCACGTCGCCGCCTCGCGACACCGCCACCAGTTCGGCTCCCACTGCAGCCGGATCGACATGCAGGTTCGCCGCGAGGTCGGCCCGCGGCCCGTGGGTGAACACGTGCGGATGCTCGAGCAGCAGCAGATGGCTCCCGCTGCCGTGCTCGTAGAGCGCGGTCTGCAGCGCCAGGGCTTCGCGGTAGGGCACCCGGCCGAGCCAGCGCGCCCGCAGCGTCATCGAGCTCAGAGCTCCTGTGCCCAGTCGCGGGTCTCGATGATGTCCTTGATCCTGGCGAGGAATCCTGCTGCATAGGCACCGTCGAACGCACGGTGATCCCATGCCATTGCAAGATTGCCCACCGGATGAACGGCGATCCCCTCGGTGCCTCCCGGCAACTCGACGACCACCGGCCTGCGGACGATTGCATCGGTGGAGAGGATCGCCACCTGTGGCTGGTTGATGATCGGCATCGTCAGCACGCTGCCCGCCGACCCGTTGTTGGTGATGGTGAACGTGCCACCGCTGATTTCGTCCGGGCTGAGACGACGCGAACGAGCTCGAGCAGCGAGGTCGTTGATCTCGCGGGCGATCGCCCGCAAGCGCTTCGAGTCGGCAGCGCGCACGACGGGCACGAGCAGCCCCTCGTAGTCGAGGTCGACGGCGATGCCGATGTCGATGTAGTTGTGCACGACGAGGTCGTGTTCGCCCACGCTCGCGTTGAGGTGCGGGAACTCGCTGAGCGCGTCGATGACTGCCCTCGTGATGAACGGCAGGTAGGTGATACTGAAGCCCTCCGTGGCCTTCCACTCGCCCTTCACCCGCGAGCGGACGGCATCGACGCTGGCGAAGTCGACCTCGACCACGCTGAACGCGTGCGGGCTCACGGCTTTGCTGGCAATCATGTGAGCGCCCGTAGCGCGGCGGATCTTCGACAGCGGCACCACGGTGTCGCGTTCGCCCGAGACGACCGGCGCAGCAGCCGGTGCCGCCACTCGGGCGGGTGCGGCGGCAGGAGCCGGAGTGGGCGCCGGTGCGGCCGCCGCAGCGGGAACAGCTGCCGGTGTCGGGGCAGGTGCTGGGGCGGGAGACGGCGTAGCGCCCGACTGGCTGCGTCGGTCGATGTAGTCGAGGACGTCATCGCGCGTGATGCGCCCGCCGGGGCCGGTGCCCGGGATGTCGTCGGCGTTGAGTCCGTGCTCGTTGACGAGGCGACGTACGACAGGTGACAGCAGTCGCCGGTCGCCCGACGCAGCGGCGGGCTCGGCCGGCGCTGCAGCGGGAACCGGGGCTGGGGTTGGGACCGGCGCAGCTGCCGGAGCGGGCGCGGGGACCGGTGCTGGCGCAGGTGCCGGCACAGGTGCGGGAGCGGGCGCAGCGACAACGGGAGGTTCGGCGGCAGGCACCGCAGGGGCGGGGGCAACGGCAGGGGCTGGCGCAG
>JBJOMQ010000030.1:0-17090 GCA_046052275.1 Actinomycetota bacterium
GGCGTCGTCCACGACACGTCCGCCGGCATGTGCCGGCGGAGTGCCTCGTCGACCGCGTGCATGCGGTGGCGGTACTCGGTGCACAGCGCGGCGATGTTCCGGGCAAGCGACCCCGACTCGATGACATGGGTGGTGATCGCCGACGTGAACGGGTTGAAGCCGCCCCCACTGATCACCAGTCCGCAATCGGCGATGCGCGCCAGAAGTGGCGGCGCTGCGTGGATCCAGCCGAGGCGGAGGCCCGGCGACAGGATCTTGGAGAACGTGCCGAGCGACAGTACGCGGCCCGAGTCGACAAAGGCCGACATCGGCGGCGGCCCGGGCGAACCGTACTCGAGGAGGTGGTACACCTCGTCGGCGACGATGAGCAGGTCGTGCTCGTGGGCGAGGTCGACAAGTTCGCGCCGCCGTGCTGCCGATGCGCTGATGCCGGTGGGATTCTGCGAGGACGGGATGCAGTAGACGAAGCGCGCCGGCGTGCCTGCGGCGCGCAGCGCCGAGAGTCGTTCGGCGAGCGCAGCCGTGTCGATCCCCTCGCCGTCGAGTGGCACGCCGACGACCGTGAGTCCGTGGTCGGCGAAGATGCCGGGGGCGAAGAAGTACGTCGGGTCCTCGACGACGACGACATCACCCGGCCTCGTAAAGAGCGTGCAGACAACGTCGAGCGCGTGCGAGTTGCCGTTGGTGGTGAGGACGTGCTCCGGGTCGACAGACACCCCATAGGCGTCCGTGAGGAAGGTGGCGAGGGCAAGTCGGTGCAGCCGCTCGCCGTACTCGGCGCCGTACTGGAGAAACTCGTGGTCGTGGCCGCCGAGGACCGCTGCCGATGCCTCGCGCATCGCCTCGACGGGATACACGCTGCGGTCAGGCTGGCCGAGGCCGAGGTCGATGACCCCGTCGGGGATCTCGAACTGGCTCAATCGGAGCGTCGTCACCCGACCGACACTAGGCGTGTCCGGTGACGGCGATCTGCGTGACAGGGGCTTGGGCGGTGGCAGGGCCTGCCACTAGGGTGTACAAGTCAGATACAAGTTCCGGCCGCGCCGGACCGATGCGGAGGGCGCCACCGTGGCCAAGATCAAGGTCAAGAACCCGGTCGTCGAGATGGACGGCGACGAGATGACGCGGATCATCTGGCAGTTCATCAAGGACAAGCTCATCCTGCCGTACCTCGACATCGAGCTCGACTACTACGACCTCGGCATCGAGCACCGCGATGCCACCGACGATCAGGTCACGATCGATTCGGCGAATGCCACGAAGCGACACGGCGTGGCGGTGAAGTGCGCCACCATCACTCCCGACGAGGCGCGTGTCGAGGAGTTCGGCCTGAAGAAGATGTGGAAGAGCCCGAATGGCACCATCCGCAACATCCTCGGCGGCGTCATCTTCCGCGAACCCATCGTCATCAGCAACATCCCGCGGCTCGTGCCCGGGTGGACCAAGCCGATCGTCATCGGGCGCCACGCGCACGGCGACCAGTACAAGGCCACCGACTTCAAGGTGCCCGGTGCCGGCCGGGTCACCATGTCCTACGTTCCCGCCGACGGGAGCGCGCCGGTCGAGATGACGATCGCCGACTTCGGCGCCGACGGCGGCGTGGCCATGGGGATGTACAACTTCAACGACAGCATCCGCGACTTCGCCCGTGCGTCGCTGCGCTACGGCGTGCTGCGCAACTACCCCGTCTACCTCAGCACGAAGAACACGATCCTGAAGGGCTACGACGGCCAGTTCAAGGACATCTTCCAGGAGGTCTACGAGGCCGAGTTCAAGGCCGAGATGGATGCCCTCGGCCTCACCTACGAGCATCGCCTCATCGACGACATGGTCGCCTGTGCGATGAAGTGGGAGGGCGGCTATGTGTGGGCCTGCAAGAACTACGACGGCGACGTGCAGAGCGACACCGTCGCCCAGGGCTTCGGCTCACTGGGCCTGATGACGAGCGTCCTGATGACGCCGGACGGCCGCACTGTCGAGGCCGAGGCCGCGCACGGCACGGTCACGCGTCACTACCGCGAGCATCAGAAGGGCAACAAGACCTCCACCAATCCGATCGCGTCGATCTATGCCTGGACGCAGGGGCTCACCTACCGCGGCCAGATGGATGGCACGCCCGACGTGGTCGCCTTTGCCAAGTCACTCGAACGAGTCTGCGTCGAGGCAGTCGAGGACGGCGACATGACCAAGGACCTGGCGGTGCTCATCGGCAAGGACGCACCGTGGCTCACCACCGAGGACTTCCTCGACTCGCTCGACCGGCGCCTTCAGGCGTCGATGGGCTGATCTGCAGCCACCGTACCCTTCAGCGCGCCCGTAGCCTCCTCGCCGTGCGCCTCGACGAGTTCGACTACGACCTGCCGCCCGAGCGCATCGCCCAGACGCCGATCGAGCCCCGCGACGCAGCGCGACTGCTCGTCGACCGCGGGTCGTCAGCCCCGGAGCACCGCCATGTCCGCGACCTCGTCGAACTGCTCGGCGCAGGCGACCTGCTCGTGGTCAACAACACCCGCGTGATACCGGCACGCCTGCGACTGCACCGCAGCAGCGGCGGAGCCGCCGAGGTGCTGCTGCTCGAGCCACTCGACAGCGAGCGACGGACGTGGGAGGCCCTTGTCCGGCCGGCACGCAAGCTCAGGGTGGGAGAGATGCTGCGTGCGGGTGAGACCGAGGTGGTGCGCGTCGAAGGGCGTGGTCCAGCGGGCGACACCATGACCATCACGCTGTTGGGCGAGGGCGATCCGCTCGACCAGCTGGCGGCGATCGGCGAGATGCCCCTTCCGCCGTACATCGGCACCCGCCTCGCCGACGCCGAGCGCTACCAGACGGTGTATTCATCGGTGCCCGCATCTGCCGCCGCGCCCACTGCAGGCCTGCACTTCACGCCGTCGCTGCTCGACGAACTCAACCGGGCCGGCGTGGCAACGGCGACCGTCGAGCTGGTCGTCGGCCTCGACACCTTCAAGCCGGTCAGCGCATCCGACCCCCGCGACCACCTGATGCACAGCGAGCGCTATCACGTGCCCGCCTCCACCATGGCCGCCTGCGCCGAGGCGCGGCGAGTGGTGGCTGTCGGCACCACCAGTGTGCGCGCCCTCGAATCGGCAGCGGTGCTGGGACAGCTCGACGGCCGGACACAGTTGTTCATCCACCGGCCGTACGACTGGACGACGGTCGACGTGATGATGACCAACTTCCACATGCCGCGTACGACGCTGCTGCTGATGATCGATGCCTTCGTGGGCGAGCGCTGGCGGACGCTCTACCGCGAGGCCATCGCCCACGAGTACCGCTTCCTGAGCTTCGGCGATGCGATGCTGCTCGACAGGAGGGCCGCCTAGATGCATGCCGTCGAGTTCACCGTGGAGCACGAGTCGGGTGCAGCACGGGCTGGCACGGCACGCACTGCCGGCGGCTCGTACCGAACGCCGTGCTTCATGCCCGTCGGTACACGCGGGGCGATCAAGTACCTGTCAGCCTCCGACTACGAGCGGCTCGGCGCCCAGATCGTGCTCGGCAACACCTACCACCTGATGCTCAGGCCGGGCGCCGAGACCGTCGCCCGCTTCGGCGGCCTCGGATCCTTCGCGGGCTGGAAGGGGCTCACGCTCACCGACTCGGGCGGATTCCAGGTGTTCTCGCTCGAGCCGAAGGTCGATGACGACGGGGTCACGTTCAAGAGCACCTACGACGGGTCGACCCACCGCTTCACGCCCGAGATCGCCGTGCGCACCCAGGAACTGCTCGGCGCCGACATCCAGATGGTGCTCGACGTGTGCCCACCCCTGCCGTCGCCGCCCGAGGTGGTGCGCCTGGCACTCGAGCGCACCGCTGCCTGGGCGGCCCGCGCGCGAGCCTCGCACCAGCGGCAGGACCAGGCCCTGTTCGGCATCGTGCAGGGCGGGGTCACCGAGTCGATGCGTGCCGAGAGCGCTCGGCGCACCGTCGAGATCGGCTTTGATGGCTACGGGATCGGCGGCCTCAGCGTGGGGGAGACGCGTGCCGAGATGCTGCCCGCGCTCGCTGCGGCGCTCGCCCACCTGCCGACCGACCGACCGCGGTACCTGATGGGCGTCGGCGACCCGGCGAGCCTTGTCGAGGCGGTGGCGCTCGGAGTTGATCAGTTCGACTGCGTGATGCAGACCCGGATCGGGCGCCACGGGACCGCCCTCACCGACGAGGGCAAGCTGCACGTGAAGGCGGCGCGCTACGCCGAGAGCGACGTTCCGCTCGACCCCGCCTGCCCCTGCGAGGTCTGTGCCCGGCACACCCGCGGGTACGTGCGCCACCTGTTCCAGGTGGGCGAGCCCACCGCCAGCCGCCTGGTGAGCATCCACAACATCGCCTGGACACTGCGCCTGATGGACCGGATGCGGGCGGCCATCGCCGATGGCTCGTTCGACTCGCTCCGACGGTCGGTACTGGCCGTCTGGGGATGAGGGCCTGTTGCCCATGCCGGCGGTGACACCCCCGTCGGGAGGGGTCGGCCGGTAGACTCGCCCGCCGTGCATCCCGCCACCCTCGCCACCGCCGGCCAGTCATCCACTGGGTCGAGCCTCGCAAGCCTGATCATCTTCCTGCTCATCCCCGTGGGCATGTACTTCCTGCTCATCCGGCCGCAGCGGAAGCGCCAGCGCGAGCAGGTATCGATGCAGCGTTCAATCGAGGTTGGTGACGAGATCATGACCACCTCCGGTCTGTACGGATTCGTCACCGAGCTCGACGGCGACATCGTGTGGCTCGAGGTCGACGACGACGTGCAGATCCGCATCGCACGCGCCGCTGTGCAGCGCAAGGTCGACACGAGCCGTGGCGAGACTGCCGTGCCCGTCGATGACGGCAGTGGGCGCAGCACCCCGATCGAGGCGCCGAAGCCCACCGAGGGCGACTGAGCTCGTGCGCCGCAGGCTCATTCTCACGCTGCTGAGCATCGTCGTGCTCGCGTACGGGGGCTTCGCCGCCGTCATGCTCACGGGCACCGAGCCTGCGCTTGGCCTCGACCTGCAGGGCGGCATTTCCGTCACGCAGCGAGTGAAGCCTGGCACCGAGTACAGCGACGCCAGCCTTGCGCTCGCCGTCGAGCGAATCCGTGACCGAGTCGACTCGCTCGGCGTCGCCGAACCTGAGATCCTCAGCCAGGGCGACACCATCGTGGTGAACCTTCCCGGCGTGAAGAACCAGCAGCAGGCCGTCGACCTCGTGCAGGTGACCGGCCGAGTCCTCCTCCGCCCGGTCATCGGCGACTGCCAGGAGGTGACGCCGCAGGAGCCCACCGACTCCACCGACGTGCCGTCCGACTCGACGACACCGTCGTCGGGTTCGACCGACACCACGGTGCCGGCGCCATCCACGACGACAGCGCCCTCGACCACGGCGTCGACCGACACGACGGTGGCACCCTCCACGACCGGAGCCCCAGGCCCGTCTCGCTCGATCACCGCCACCGACACCACGGTGCCGCTGCTGGGTGCCGCGCCGACAACGGTGGCCGACACCACGACGACTGCGGCGACGACGACCACGACGGCAGCCTCGACCAGCACCTCCACCACGACGGCAGACTCGACGGGTACGACCACCACCACTGAGCCGCCCGTGCTCGACGAGAACGGCATCCCTGTGCAGGAGAGCGACCCCTACGGTCAGCAGTATCTGCAGGTGAAGGGCACCAACGTGTACTGCCCGGTCGGCCCGGCATGGAATCCGGACGGCGCTGATCCGATCGAGGGCAGTGGCGAGGTCTTCACCGACAACGCTGTCGCCGCTGTGCTCGACACTGGCTGGGGCGTCACCGTCGACCTCAACGACGGCAATGGGGGCAGGTCGACGTGGAACGAGATCGCGTCCGCCTGCTACAACCAGACCGAGCAGTGCCCGAGCGGCCAGCTGGCCATCGAGCTCGACGGCATCATCCAGTCGAATCCGTCGATGAACGAGCCGTTCTTCTCGGGCGGCGTGCAGATCAGCGGCCAGTTCACGCAGGCGGAGGCCTCGGCACTCGCCGAGGTCATCAACAGCGGCTCGCTGCCGGTGCAGTTGAAGCTCGAGGCCGTGCAGAGCGTCTCGCCGTCGCTCGGCGAAGGCTCGCTCCGTGCGGCGCTGCTGTCGGGTCTCGCCGGCGTGCTGCTTGTGCTGCTGTTCATGATCGCCTACTACCGCCTGCTCGGTCTCATCGTGGCGATCGGTCTCACTGTGTCGGGCACGCTCATCTACGCGGTGGTTTCGCTGCTGTCGCGAACCCAGGGCCTCGCCCTGTCGCTGTCGGGCATCGCCGGCATCATCGTCTCGGTCGGCGTCACCGTCGACTCGTACGTGGTGTTCTTCGAACGACTCAAGGACGAGGTGAAGTCGGGCAAGACAATGCGCAACAGCGCGCAGCGCGGCTTCACCAACGCCTGGCGCGCCATTGTCGTGGCCGACCTCGTGTCGCTGCTCGGTGCCCTCGTGCTGTGGTATCTCCCCGTCGGCGCCGTGCGCGGGTTTGCGTTCTTCCTCGGGCTCTCGACGCTCACCGACATGCTCGTGGCGTACACCTTCACGAGGCCCACGGTGCTGCTGCTGTCGCGTACGAGGTGGATGGAGCGGCGCAAGGTGATGGGCATCGAGGCTGCGGCTGCGGGAGGCACGGCATGACCACCGACGTCGACGACACGATCCAGCACGAGCCTGCATCCCGTTCGCGTCGGGGGCCGCTCGGCCGCCTCTACCACGGTGAGACGGCGATCGATTTCTATGGGCGGCGCTGGATCGGACTCAGCGCGTCGATCCTGCTGGTGGTGGCCACGATCGTGTCGCTGTTCGCCAGCGGCCTCAACCTGAGCCTCGACTTCAAGGGCGGTGTCGTGTGGGAGATCCCCACCGAGACGCTCACCGAAGATCGGGCCCGCGAGATCCTCGACGACAACGGCATCGACTCGTCGAATGCCAAGGTGCAGGAGCTCATCAGCCAGGACACTGGGGCGCGCAGCCTCGAGGTGCAGGTCGGCGACCAGCCTGACGAGCTCCGCCAGCAGGTTCAGCGTGCGTTCGCCGAGGAGGTCGGCGTTGTCGCTGAGGACGTGAGCACCAACTCCGTCAGCAGCACCTGGGGGCGCAGCATCACCAGCAAGGCGCTGCGGGCGCTGGTGGTGTTCATGATCCTGGTCGCCCTGTTCATCTCGTGGCGTCTCGAGTGGGAGATGGCGTTCGCGGCGATCGTGGCAATGGTGCACGACGTGGCCATCAGCGTGGGCGTGTACTCGCTGTTCGGGTTCGAGGTGACCCCGGCGACCGTCGTTGCCTTCCTCACGATTCTCGGATTCTCTCTCTACGACACCATCGTCGTATTCGACAAGGTGAAGGAGAACGAGGGCAGGTATTCGGGCAGCCGCGTGCCGTACGCCGATGTGCTCAACGTGTCGATGAACCAGGTGCTGATGCGATCCCTCAACACTTCGCTGGCGGCGGTGCTTCCTGTGCTGTCGCTGCTGGTGCTCGGCTCGGGCGTCCTCGGCGCCGTCACCCTGCGAGAGTTCGCCCTTGCACTGCTCGTCGGCCTCCTCACGGGGTCGTACTCGTCGGTCTTCATCGCCTCGCCACTCGTGGCGATGGTGAAGGAGCGCCAGCCGCGGTTCAAGACCCTGCGCGGCCGGCATGCCACCGGTCCCGAACTCGAGCGCCTGGTGCACGGTGGGCTGCCGTCGGCGCGCCGCGAGGGCGTGCGCAGCCGGCCCGTCGACGAGGCTGCAGCGGCCGGCGTCGAGCTCTCGCCGGCTGAGGTGCTGACCCACACCCCCCGGCCGCGCAAGAAGCGCCGTCGGGCCTGAGCCGCAGGACGGTACCCTCAGGCCATGGCAGCGCCTGCCCACTGGCTGACGGGTCTCGTCAGGGACATCGCCGACTACCCGGTGCCGGGTGTCACGTTCCGCGACATCACCCCGCTGCTCGGTGACCAGAGGGGCTTCACCGCGTCGATCGACGAACTGGTGGCTCGCTTCGATGGCATCGCTGTCGACCGGGTGCTCGGCATGGAAGCGCGGGGATTCATCATTGCGGCCCCGGTCGCATACCGCCTGGGTGCCGGCTTCATCCCCGTTCGCAAGGCAGGGAAGCTGCCGTGGGCCGTTGTGCGCGAGGAGTACGGACTCGAGTACGGGCACGACGTCCTCGAGGTGCACCGCGATGCCATCGTCCCCGGCGAGCGCATTCTCGTCATCGACGACGTACTAGCCACTGGAGGCACGGCGGATGCCACATGCCGGCTGGTCGAGACACTCGGCGGCCAGGTGGTAGGCCTCGGGTTCCTCATCGAACTGACCGATCTCGGCGGCCGTGGTCGCCTCGGGACACACCGGGTCGAGAGCCTGGCGAGGTACTGAGCGAGGTGACCCGCTGATGGCTGCCGTCGACCGAGTGCTTCCGTGGCGACGCCACCAGAACCCCACTGCCGAGGAACTGACACCCCTGCTCACGAGCTACCGGCGCCGACACCCGAAGTCGTCCATCACGCTGATCAACCACGCCTACGAGACAGCCCGCGAGGCTCATCGGCACCAGCACCGCAACAGCGGCGAGAGCTACATCAACCACCCACTGGCCGTCGCTCGCATCGTCGCCGACCTCGGACTCGACGAAGTCTCGCTGGCCGCAGCGCTGCTCCACGACGCCGTCGAGGACACCGAGATCACCCTCGACGACGTCGAGTCTGGCTTCGGCGCCGAGGTGGCGCAGATCGTCGACGGCGTCACCAAGCTCGAGCGGCTGCAGTTCGACTCGAAGGAGGCTCAGCAGGCGGCCACCATGCGCAAGATGCTGGTGGCAATGGCACGCGACCTGCGCGTCCTCATCATCAAGCTCGCCGACCGACTCCACAACATGCGCACCATCGCAGCAATGCCACCTGAGAAGCAGCAGCGGATCGCCCACGAGACGCTCGAGATCTATGCGCCCCTCGCGCACCGGCTCGGCATGCAGGAGCTCAAGCAGCAGCTCGAGGATCTCTCCTTTGCCTCGCTCTATCCGAAGCGCTACGCCGAACTCGACCATCTCGTTGCCACCCGCACCCCCGAACGAGAGGTGTACCTGGCCAAGGCCATCGCCGAGGTACAGGCGCGACTGCAGGAGCTCAATATCGCCGCCGAGGTGACGGGGCGCGGCAAGCACCTCTGGAGCATCTACGAGAAGATGGTGCAGAAGGGCCGCGAGTTCGACGACATCTTCGACCTCGTTGCCGTCCGTGTCATCGTCGACTCGGTCCGCGACTGCTATGCGGCGCTCGGCTGTATCCACGGCCGGTACAAGCCGGTGCTCGGCAGGTTCAAGGACTACGTGGCGATGCCGAAGTTCAACCTGTACCAGAGCCTGCACACCACCGTGATCGGACCGGGCGGCAAGGTGCTCGAGGTGCAGATCCGCACTCGCGAGATGCACGACAGGGCCGAGTGGGGGGTGGCTGCGCACTGGGCGTACAAGGACGGCTCGGGCGCCGGTGCCGACATCGACTGGCTCAATCGGATCATCGACTGGCAGGCCGACGTCAGTGATCCGACCGCCTTCATGGAGAACCTGAAGACGGACCTCGAGCAGGACGAGGTGTTCGTGTTCACGCCAAAGGGCAGGGTCGTCACCCTGCCGGTGGGCGCCACGGCGGTCGACTTCGCATATGCCGTGCACACCGAAGTCGGCCACTCGTGTATCGGCGCAAAGGTGAACGGAAGGCTGGTGCCGCTGCACCACCGACTGTCGAGCGGGGACACGTGCGAGGTGCTCACGTCGAAGGCCGAGACAGCAAGTCCTTCGCGCGACTGGCTGCAGTTCGTCCAATCGCCTCGCGCCCGCAACAAGATCAAGCAGTGGTTCTCTCGTGAACGGCGCGACGACATGGTCGAGTCGGGACGCGAGGAGCTCGCCCGCGAGTTCCGACGCGAAGGGCTGCCGCTCCAGCGCGTGTGGTCGAGCGAGGCACTGCTCAATGAGGTCGAGGCCGCCGGCTATGCGGACGTCGAGTCGACGCTGGCGGCGGTCGGCGAAGGCCATGTCTCGGCTCGATCGCTCGCCCAGCGCGTGGCGCGGCACTACCGGAGCGGCGTTGCCGACGAGCAGCTGCCCGCCACGATCGTTCCCGGTCGGACCGGACGGCGTGCCAAGGACTCGGTCGGCGTGCACGTCGAGGGCCTCGACGACGTGATGGTGCGCCTCTCGCGATGCTGCACGCCGGTACCCGGTGACGAGATCATGGGCTTCGTCACCAAGGGGCGGGGCGTGTCGGTGCACCGAGCCGACTGCGCCAACGCCCTGTCGCTGATGAGCGACCAGGGTGCCCGGCTCATCGAGGTCGAGTGGGACGGCGCCGCTCGCGACACGCTGTTCAGGGCCGGCGTCGAGGTCGTGGCGCTCGACCGCTCGCGGCTCCTCCGCGACGTGGCCAACTCGCTCAGCGAGCAGCACGTCAACATCGTGTCGTGCAGTACGCACACCGGCTCAGACCGGGTGGCCAAGATGCGCTTCGAGTTCGAGATGGCCGACCCATCGCATCTCGAAGCGGTGCTCCGAACCATCAAGCAGATCGACAGCGTGTACGACGCCTACCGACTGGTGCCCGGCAAGGGCGGCTGAGCAGGTCTCAGCACGAGCCCCCGACGCCGAGGTCGAGTACCCAATAGGGAACCGTCGTCCCTCCCGAGACGGCGTCGGTGCGCCCGCCGCCGAGCTGCGTGAAACCGGGATAGAGCAGGTTGGCGCGGTGCCCGGCAGACCCCATCCACGCCGCCACGACGGTGGCGGCATCGAGCTGGCCGGCAGCGAGGTTCTCGCCGATCGTGACGTAGCCCGAATAGCCGGCAGCGGCAACGCGTGTGGCGAGCGTCGAGCCGTCGGGGCCGACGTGCGCCAGTCGTCCCCATCCGGCGAGCACGGCCGAGTAGTCCTGGGCGGCGCGGTGGAGTGTCGAACAGCTCTCGAGCGGCCCGACGCCTGCATCGGCACGAGCGGCGTTGATGAGCGCCACCAGCTGCGACCGCCAGCCGCTCGGCGTCGACGTCGTGGGCACGGTCGAGGGTGGAGGCGCGGTGGAGCGCGGCGTGGTGCCCGGCACGGTGGGCGGGGCGGTGGGGGAGGTGGTGGTTGCAGACGCCGAGGTGCCTGTCGGGCCACCGCCCGATCCCTCGGTCGTCGACGTCGCTGCGTCGGGTGGCGAGGCGACGGGCGGCGACGTCGGGGCAGCTCCGGAGGTCTGCGGCAGCGTGGAGCGTCCCGGTGCACTCGTCGCGATGCCGATCGCCTCACCGGGCTGTTGCGGCTCGATCGAGCAGGCAACGAGAACGGCGGCTGCCAGCAGCGCAGCACACCCCGCCGCACGATGGCGGCCGGTGCCTGAACGACAGTCGTTCTGCGGTCTGGGCAAGGGGCTGATGGCGGGAACCCTAGCCGCCGACACCAGACGGCAGGCCGACGACGTCACCGGTTCACGACTGGAGGCGGCGGTAGCCTTGCCCACTGTGCCCGAATTCCAGACCTCGCCGGGGATGCGCGACATCCTGCCGCCCGAATCGGGGCGCTGGCGGCAGTTCGTCGGGGTCTTCGCCGACACGGTGGAGCGGGCCGGCTACTCGCAGGTGATCTCGCCGCTGCTCGAGGACCTCGGCGTGTTCCAGCGCATCGGCGACGCCACTGACGTGGTGAGCAAGGAGATGTACGACTTCCACGACAAGGGCGGCCGGCACATCGCCCTGCGGCCCGAGTTGACCGCCAGCATCTGCCGGGCGTTCGTCGAGCACCGGCCGGTGACACCGTGGAAGATCTGGTACACGGGCTCGATGTTCCGGTACGAGAAGCCCCAGCGCGGGCGGTACCGCCAGTTCGACCAGGTGGGTATCGAGGTGCTGGGTGCCGACGACCCATACCTCGATGTCGAGATCATCGCCCTCGGCTGGGACTTCTTCCGGGCACTCGGACTCCGCCAGGTGAATCTCCTCGTGAACTCGCTCGGCGAGCCCGACGACCGAGCCCGGTACGTCGAGGCACTCACCGCGCACTTCACGGCGCATGCCGACGCGCTGTCGCCCGAGAGCCGACAGACGCTGCAGCGGAATCCGCTGCGCGTCCTCGACTCGAAGCGCGACCAGGATGCTGCCCTCATCGCTGGAGCGCCTCGGATCGCCGACTTCTACAGCGACGCGGCGGCAGCGCACTTCGATGCCGTGCAGGCCGGGCTGCGAGCGTCCGACATACCCTTCACCGTGTCGTCCACGCTGGTGCGCGGACTCGACTACTACCGGCGCACGACGTTCGAGTACCAGGGCGGCACCCTCGACTCCGCGCAGAATGCACTTGGTGGCGGAGGCCGGTACGACGGCCTGGTCGAGTCGCTCGGTGGCCCATCAACTCCGGGCGTCGGGTTCGCACTCGGACTCGATCGCACACTGCTCGCGTGCGACGACGAGGGCACGTTCCCTGCGCCGAGTGCCGATGTCGATGTCTTCGTCGTCGACACGACCGGCGGACTCGAGGCGCTGCAGATCACGTCGTCGCTGCGCGCCGCCGGCCTGCGTGTTGACCGCGCCTACGAGAATCGCAGCATGAAGAGCCAGATGAAGGTCGCCGACCGCAGCGGCGCGGCGGTTGCCGTCATCGTCGGCAGCGACGAGGTGGCTGCTGGCACCGTGACCGTCCGCCCGCTCCGCGACCATTCCGTGGCGCAGCACCAAGTCGACCGCAGTTCTCTCACCACCCACCTCAGGACCATCATCACATGAGCGCAACTTCCATGCGAACCCATCGCTGCGGCGATCTTCGAACCGAGCACATCGGCTCCACCGTCACGCTTGCGGGATGGGTGGCAACCCGTCGAGAGCATGGCGAGCACCTTGCCTTCATCGACATCCGCGACCACAGCGGTGTCACGCAGTGCGTGGTCGACAACTCGGTCGACGTCCGTCCCGAGTACGTGGTGCGCGTCACTGGCACCGTCGCAGCCCGGCCAGCCGAGAGCGCCAACGACCGCCTCGCAACCGGCAGGGTCGAACTGCAGGACTGCTCGGTCGACGTGCTCAACGTCGCCGAGCCCCCTCCCTTCCCGATCACCGAGCGAGCCGACCAGGTCGCCGAGAACACCCGCCTCCAGTACCGGTACCTCGACATCCGGCGCGAGCGGATGCAGCGCAACCTGCGCCTCCGCGCCGCCGTGAACAGTGCAATTCGCCAGGCAATGGAGGCGCAGGCATTCGTCGAGGTCGAGACGCCGATGCTCGTACCCAGCACGCCGGAGGGCGCCCGCGAGTTCATCGTTCCCAGCCGCCAGCAGCCTGGGTCCTTCTATGCGCTGCCGCAGAGCCCGCAGCTGTTCAAGCAGCTGCTCATGGTGGCCGGCATCGACCGCTACTACCAGCTGGCGCGTTGTCTGCGCGACGAAGACCTCCGTGCCGACCGCCAGTACGAGTTCATGCAGCTCGACGCCGAGATGAGCTTCGTCAGCCAGGATGACGTGCATGCAGCGATCGGCGCTGCCGTTGTCGCCGCAGCGAGGGCAGCGGGGCAGGAGCCGGGCGAGATCGAGAAGATCACCTGGCACGAGGCGATGAACCGATTCGGCAGCGACAAGCCCGATCTGCGCTTCGGGATGGAGTTGCACGACCTCGGCGACGTGTTCTCCGCCACCGAGTTCAAGGCGTTCGCCGGGGCAGCGTGCATCAAGGGCATCAACGCAACTGGCAGGGCTGACGAGTTCGGGCGCAACAAGCTCGATGCAATGACTGACAAGGCGAAGAAGATGGGTGCGAAGGGCCTCGTCTGGATCAAGGTGGCGGCAGACGGCACGCTCGAGTCGCCCGTTGCAAAGTTCCTGAGCGACGCCGAGCAGGCAAGCCTGCGCCAGCGTCTCGCCGCTGCTCCCGGCGACCTGCTGCTGATCGTCGCCGACGAGTGGGCGACGGCCTGCGAGGTGCTCGGTCAGCTCCGCAACGACATCGGACGGCCTCCGGTGCACGAGGGCCCGTATCGCTACCTCTGGGTGGTCGACTTCCCGCTCTTCGTCGGCGTTGATGAGGCCACCGGCCGGCCACGTCCCGGCCATCACCCGTTCACGCAGCCGCACCCCGACGACCTCCACCTGCTCGAGACCGAGCCGCTGAAGGTGCGCAGCCAGGCCTACGACCTCGTCCTGAACGGCTGGGAGCTCGGGTCGGGCAGCATCCGTATCCACCAGCCCGACCTGCAGGCGCGCATCTTCACGCTGCTCGGCATCAGCGACGAGGAGGCGCAGAAGCGGTTCGGCTTCTTCCTCAACCCGTTCCGGTACGGCGCTCCGCCGCACGGCGGATTCGCCTTCGGCATCGATCGTCTCGTGGCGATCCTCGCCGGCGAGGAGAACATCCGCGAGGTGATCGCCTTCCCGAAGACCCAGTCGGGACTCGATCCGATGACCAATGCGCCGACACCTGTTGCACCAAAGCAACTCGACGAGCTCGGCGTACGGGTCCTCCCGCCGAAGGCCTGAGCAGCCCGTGCCTGCACCTCACTTCCGCGTCGGCGTGGTCGTGGTCGTCCGCCATATCGACGGCCGCCAGGTGCTCGCCTTCGAGCGGGCTGACTCGCCGGGCAGCTGGCAGCTGCCACAGGGAGGCCTCGAGGTAGGCGAGAGCCCGGAGGAAGCAGCGTGGCGTGAACTTGGCGAGGAGACCGGTCTCGGCGCCGAGCAGGTCGTTGCCCGTGCCGAGTATCCCGACTGGGTCGCCTACGAGTGGCCTGACGGGGTGCGTGAGGCCAAGGGCGGTGGATGCAATCGAATCGGGCAGGCGCAGAAGTGGTTCCTCTTCGACGCGCTGTCGGCTGAGATCGAGCCGATACCCGACGGCCGCGAGTTCGCAGCATGGCGATGGGCGGAGCCGGCCTGGCTGATCGGGCAGGTGCCCGGGTGGCGTCGCGACGCCTATGCGCGGGTGCTCGGCACGCTGTAGGAGGCTGCGCCAGCCCACGCCGCGACCCGCTACCGTCGCCGCAGTGTCCGATCTGTTCAGTGTCGCCGCCGCAGAGCGCCTCCGCGCCCAGGCGCCGCTGGCAGCGCGGCTTCGACCACAGACACTCGATGACGTCGTCGGCCAGCAGCACCTCGTCGGTACTGGAAAGCCACTCCGGCGACTCGTCGAGCGTGACCGTCTGACGAGCGCCATCTTCTGGGGACCCCCTGGCACCGGCAAGACCACCCTCGCACTCGCAGTCGCAGGCACGACCGCCCGGGCATTCGAGCAGCTCAGTGCGGTGACGGCCGGCGTGAAGGATGTACGCGAGGTGATCGAGCGTGCCCGCTCCCGCCTCGGCGAACACGGACGCGGCACGATCCTCTTCCTCGACGAGATCCACCGCTTCTCGAAGTCGCAGCAGGATGCACTGCTGCCAGCGGTCGAGGATGGAACGCTGACGCTGATCGGCGCGACCACCGAGAACCCGTTCTTCGAGGTCAACGCTCCGCTGCGCAGCCGCAGCACGCTGTTTCGGCTCGAGCCGCTCGACCGTGCCGACATCGAAGTGCTCGTCCGCAGAGGACTTGCCGCAGAGGGACGACACGCCGACGGTGGTGCGATTGCCCTCCTCGTCGACCGCGCCGGCGGCGATGGGCGCCAGGTGCTGACGGCGCTCGAGGTGGCGTGCGCGCTCGCCGACGCGGGCGAGGTTGCCGTCGAGCACGTCGAGGCAGCGCTCGGCACGAGTGCCCTGCGCTACGGACGCGACGACCACTACGACGTCGTGAGCGCCTTCATCAAGAGCGTGCGCGGCAGCGACCCGCAGGCAGCTGTCTATTACCTCGCACGCATGCTCGAAGCGGGCGAGGACGCAAGGTTCATCGCCCGGCGGATGGTGATCCTTGCCAGCGAGGACGTCGGCCTCGCCGACCCTGGCGCCCTCGGCGTGGCGGTCGCCGCCGCCCAGGCACTCGAGCATGCCGGCCTGCCGGAGGCACAGCTCAACCTCGCACAGGCGGCCGTCTATCTGGCGGCCGCTCCGAAGAGCAATCGGGTGGCGACCGCAATCTGGGATGCCCGCCGCGACGTCCGCGAGGGTGCGGTGGGCGAGGTGCCGGCCCATCTGCGCGATGCCCACTACTCGGGCGCTGCGGCCCTAGGACATGGGGTCGGGTACGACTACCCTCACGATCATCCCGACGGCTGGGTGAGCCAGCAGTACCTTCCAGACGGACTCACCGACCGGGCGTGGTACCGGCCGAGCGAGCACGGCTTCGAGGCCCAGGTCGGGCGCCGCCTTGCGGCGCTCGGCATCGCCCCGAACAGCGAACCAGACGACATCGACGCCAAGGAGCACGACGTGCAGGCCAACGAGAGTGAGCAACGGTGAGCGCTGGCGATCTCGCGGTGCTCCTCGCCGCCGTGCTGTGCTGCATCGGATTCGCGGCGCTCGTCGTGGTGCTCACCCGGGTGCTCGACACCCTCAGGTCGCTCCGAGCCGAGATCATCACGCTGCGCGCCGAGACGCGGCCACTGCTCCGCGAACTGCATGCCACCACCCGGCAGGCGCGCGATGCGGTGCAGGAAGCCCGGCACGACCTCGACCGATTCGACATCCTGCTCGGCTCGGCCGAGGCCATCAGCGACGCTGTCGCCGGTGGCGGACGAGTCGCCCGCGTTGCCCTGTCGGCACCTGTGATCAAGACGGCAGCAATCGCCACCGGCACCCGGCGGGCATGGCGGAGGTTCCTGCGCAAGGATCGAGATGCCCGGCGGGCAACGCGGCTGCCGGCACGCACCGATGGTGCGGCAGCCCGTCCGCATGACGATGAACTCGCCGACGAGGCGTATGAGGCTGCTATCGACGACCTCGACGACGGCCAGTGGTCGGCATGATCCGTCGACTCGTCTGGTTCGTCTCGGGTGCCGTCGCAGGGGTTCTGGGCGCCGGCTATGCGAAGCGGAAGGCGAGGGCTGCGGCCGAGGAGCTCGCGCCAGCGGCGGTTGCCCGTCGCGCCGCCGGCCGACTTCGCGATGCCTTTGACGAGGGTCGGCACGCAGCGCGACTGCGCGAGGCAGAGCTGAGGGCTCATCTCGGTGGCAGCGTGCACTCGCTCGCCGACGACCTCGCCGAGGGCGACACGGTGCTCGTCGACG
>JBJOMQ010000031.1:0-17073 GCA_046052275.1 Actinomycetota bacterium
AGGCGCTCCTGCGCGAGGTGGTGCCCACCGACCGCAAGCGGGCGTACGACATGCGCGCGCTCATCGGGGCGATGTTCGACGACGGGTCGGTGCTCGAGCTGCGACGCGACTTCGGTCTCGGGATGGTGACGACCCTCGCCCGGGTGGAGGGACGTCCCGTCGGCGTGCTCGCCAACAACCCGTCCCACCTGGGCGGGGCGATCGACAGCGACGGGGCCGACAAGGCGGCCCGGTTCATGCAGCTCTGCGACGCGCACGATCTGCCGATCGTCACCCTCGTCGACACGCCGGGCATGATGGTCGGCCCCGACGTCGAGCGGACGGCGCTGGTCAGGCACTGCAGCAGGCTGTTCGTCACCGGTGCGAATGTCTCGGTGCCGATCGTCAGCATCGTGCTGCGCAAGAGCTACGGGCTCGGCGCGCAGGCGATGATGGGCGGCAGCACCAAGTCGCCGCTGGCCTGCGTCGCCTGGCCGACAGGGGAGTTCGGGGGGATGGGTCTCGAGGGCGCAGTTCGACTGGGGTATCGGCGGGAACTCGAGGCCATCGACACCGACGCTGAACGAGATGCGGTGTTCCAGCGGATGGTCGACCACATGTACGAGATCGGCAAGGCGGTGAACGTGGCGTCGCACTTCGAGATCGACGACGTGATCGATCCGGCCGACAGCCGGCGCTGGATAGCCGCCGTCCTCGCTGCAGCGCCGTCACCTGGGGCGCGCACGGGCAAGAAGCGGCAGAATGTCGACACGTGGTAGAGAGGTCATATGCGCATCGATGAGGTCGAGATCAGGCTGGTGCGGCTGCCGTATCGTTCACCGTTCCGGACGTCGTTCGGCGCCGATGTCGAGAAGCACGCCACCATCGTCACCGTTCGGTCGGAGGGGGTCGAGGGCTACGGCGAGGGAGTCTTCGACCCGATGCCGATGTACCGCGAGGAGACCATTGCCGGGGCGCACCACCTCCTCCGCCATGCGCTCGCTCCCGAGCTGATAGCCGGGGGTTGCGACCATCCGAGCGAGCTGACGGGTCGATGGGCGCAGTGGCGCGGCAATCCGATGGCGAAGACGGCGCTTGAGCTCGCAGTGTGGGACTGCTTCGCCCGTCAGCACGGTGTGCCGCTTCGTCACCTGCTGGGCGGCGACCGTACCGAGATCGAAGTGGGCGCCAGCCTTGGGATGAACCCCGTACCCGAGACGGTTGCGTCCGTTGGCTGGCATGTCGAGCAGGGCTACCGCCGTGTGAAGCTGAAGATCGAGCCAGGGTGGGATCTCGAGGTGCTCGAAGCGGTTCGCGCCGAGCACCCGTCGATTGAGCTCACGGTCGACGCGAACTCGGCATACACGCTCGACATGTCCGATCGGCTGCTGGCGCTCGATTCGTTCGGTCTCCATTACATCGAGCAACCCCTCCACTGGGACGACATGCTCGAGCACGCGAGGCTGGCCGAGATGCTCGCGACGCCGCTGTGCCTCGACGAGACGCTCACCTCACCGGCGCGTGTGCGCGACGCGCTAGAGCTGCGTGCCTGTGCGGTGGTGAACATCAAGGTCGGCAGGGTCGGTGGGCTGCAGTCCGTCCGCGAGATCCACGACCTGTGCGTTGCCCGCGGGGTGCCGATGTGGTGCGGCGGGATGCTCGAGACGGGCATCGGCCGCGCCCACAACATCCACCTGGCCACCATGCCCGGGTTCGTGTACCCGGGCGACACTGCGTCAGCCAGCCGCACCTACGCCCATGACATCGTCGAGCAGCGTCTCGAGGCGGTGAACGGGGTCATGCCGGTGCCTGAAGGGCCGGGGATCGGCGTCACCCTCGACCGAGGCTTTGTTGCCGAGGTCACCGAGTCGATCGAAACCATTCGGTGATCTCCTGATGGCAATCGAGTTCCGCGACCTTCGCACCGCCGACGACCTGGCGCCACTTCCGGAGTTCGAGAAGTTCATCTGGGGCGGTGACTCCGAGATGGTGTCGGTGAACGTCCTCGTGGCAACGATCGAGGAGGGAGGCATGGCGCTGGCTGCGTACGACGGCGCCTCGCTTGTAGGCGTGGTGTACGGATTCGCCACCCGTGAGCCGAGCGTGCTGCATAGCCACTATCTCGCCGTGCATCCGTCACACCGTGGAAGAGGACTCGGCGAGCAGCTGAAGCGCGAGCAGGCTGCGTGGTGCAGGGCACACGGTTACACCGCGATGCGGTGGACGTTCGATCCGCTGCAGCTGCCGAATGCTCACCTGAACCTGAACAAGCTCGGTGGCGTGGGCGTCTCGTACAAGGTGAATCTCTATGGTTCGCTCGGCGGCATCAACGGATCTCTTCCCAGCGACCGTCTCGTCGTGCGCTGGGAACTGGCTGAGGAGCGGATCGCTGCCTGCGATGTCGTGACGGTCGACATTCCCCCCGTGACTGCCGACGAGATAGCGGTGTCGGCGCCGTCGGCGCACGCTGCCCGCCTTGCGCTGCGCAACAGCCTGTCCGAACTGCTCGCTGACGGATGGGCAGTCATCGGTATCGACCGGCCGGCGCGTCAGTACGTGCTCGGCAGGACGCCACCGGCGGCACCTGCGTGACGACCGCTGAGTTCGTCGTGATCGGCACCGCAGTGCTGGTGGCGTCGTTCGCCCAGATCATCGCCGGTTTCGGCTTCGCGCTTCTGTGCATGCCGATCATGACGCTTGCCGTCGATGTACGCGATGCGGTAGTCGTCAGCACGCTCGTGGGAATGGTGTCGATCTCGTGGCAGGCATGGGTGCTTCGCGCAGATGCCGACCGAGACGTCTCCAACAGGCTGTGCATCGGAGCGGTGGCGGGAATGCCGCTCGGCATCGTGGCGCTTCGAGTGATGTCCGACCAGTCGCTCCGGCTCACCCTCGGGTGTGCGGTCGTCATCGCCACGATCATGCTCGTCCGGCGTATCAACCTTGCCCATGCTGGCGCGCGGCTCGACCTCGCTGCCGGTTTCCTGTCGGGAGTCCTCAACACCTCGCTGTCGACGAATGGCCCCCCGCTGGTGTTCACGCTGCAGGCCCGACAGTTCGACGCCGATCGCTTCCGCGGAACACTCGTGCGGGTGTTCGCGGTCAGCAACGTGGTGACACTGGTGATGTTCTCGGTGACGGGCGTGCTGACAGCGAAGGGTGCAGTAGGGGCGGCGGTGGCGCTTCCGGCATGGGCAGCTGGGACCGCGCTCGGGTGGCCGATCCGTGAGCGCCTGTCGGGCGAGCCATTCCGCCGTCTGGTGATCGCGCTGCTCTTCGTGGTCGGCGTCGCTGCGATCTGGTTCGCTGTCGCGGGCTGAGCCAACCGATCACACCTGGTCAGCGTTTGCCGAGAGGCGCTCACCGCCCGAACGCGGCAAGCCACTCCTGCTTCGACCTGGGCCTGAACACATAGTTCGACTCGCGGATGGCGTCGATGGTCGCGCTCGACGGCACCGAGTAGCGGTGGCCCGGGTACACGACGGTGCCACTCGGCATCGCAGCGAGGGTCTGCAGGCTGTCGTACATGGCTGCAGGGTCGCTTCCGGGAAAGTCGGTGCGGCCACAGCCGTCGAGGAACAGCGTGTCGCCGCTGACCAGGCGGCCCTCGACGAGGAAGCACTGGCTGCCGGGAGTGTGCCCTGGCGTGTGCACGAGCCTGATGGCAAGGTCGCCCACCGTGACGACGTCGCCACCGTCATGCTCGACCAATTGGTCGGCGCTGAGGCCGCTGGTTCGCAGCACCCACGGCGTCTCGTCGCGCTGTACGTGCACTGGGCAGCTGCAACGCTCGAGAAGCCGGGCAACTCCGTCGATGTGACTGCCCATCAGGTCGCCGCCGATGTGATCGGCGTGGAAGTGTGAGGCCAGCACACCGACCACGCGCATGCCGTCGGCCTCGACCGAGTCGAGGAGGTCGTCGATGGCATATGCAGGGTCGACAAGGACGCACTCGCCCGAGGTGCGGTCGCCGATCGCATAGGAGAAGTTGACCATCTGCTGGGCCAGCGGGTCGCCGACGGCGAAGTCGCGGCCTGACAGCATCTGACGGAAGTACAGGCGGTCCACGCTCCGCACCCTATTGCGCCCCGGCCGGTGACGTCGCTCGGTTCCGGCCTACGCTTGGCGGGGTGAGTGCCGTGCACCCTGGAAGCGACCCGTCGGGAGCGGGTGAGCCGCTGGTGGCGCTTCGAGCGGGCGAGCGTGTGCTGGTCGGTGGCGACCGATGCGTCACGATCGGCAGCGAGTTGGCGGCTGCATTTGCTGCAGGCGACCGGCTCGTGGCCGTCCATGAGACCGGCGACCTCCTGCACATTCCTGCAGCGGAGCACCGGCTCGTCGACAGCGCGCTGCATGCAGCACAGCACGCGTTCGAGCTGCTCGGCGCCGTCGACGACTCGCAGATCTCACAGTTCTTCGACCAGTTCGCGGAGCACCTCGCCGTCGAGGAATCGTTCGCGCCCATCTCGGCGGCCAATGCGGCCGACGTCGCATCGGCGGCACGACGCGGCCGGCCGATCGGCCGGCTCGAACTGTCGCCGTCGATGAGAGCCGACATGATCGACGGACTCAGGACGTGGCGCGACCTCGGAGGCGGGCGACGTCGTGCCGTCAGGGTTGTCGAGCATGACGGCTGGTCGGTGGAGGAGTGGCGCGATCCACTGGGTGTCGTCGCCTTCGTGTTCGAGGGTCGTCCGAATGTGTTCGCTGACGCGACTGGCGTGCTGCGTACGGGCAACTCGGTGGTGTTCCGGATCGGCAGCGATGCCCTGGGCACGGCGGAAGCGATCATGGAGCACGCGGTTCGTCCGGCGCTCGCCGCCGCGGGACTCCCTCCCGGCGCAGTCGGATTGCTTGCCAGTAGATCGCATGCGGCCGGCTGGGCGTTGTTTGCCGATCGGCGGGTGTCGCTGGCCGTGGCGCGGGGCTCGGGCGCTGCCGTCACGCAGCTGGGCGCCGTTGCGAGACAGCACGGAGTGCCCGCCAGCCTCCATGGAACGGGTGGGGCGTGGCTGGTGGCGGCGAGCACAGCCGACATCGAGCGGTTCAGGCTCTCGGTGCGTCACTCGCTGGATCGCAAGGTGTGCAACACCCTGAACGTCTGCTGTGTCGTGGCCGACCGCGCCGCCGACCTCGTCCCGGCGTTTCTTGAGGCAGCCGGCGAGGCAGCCGCCGTGCGACACTGCGAGCCGCTGATCCACCGGCTCGAGGTCGACGATCCGCTGCTGGCTCATGAGTGGGAGTGGGACGCCGTTCCCGAGGTGTCGCTGGTGATCGTCGACGACGTCGCACAGGCTGTGCGCATGTTCAATCGGTTCAGCCCGCGTTTCGTTGCGTCGTTGATCTCATCGGACTCCAATGAGGCCGAGTCGTTCTATCGGGCGATCGATGCGCCATTTGTCGGCGACGGCTTCACCCGCTGGGTCGACGGCCAATATGCACTCGACCAGCCCGAGCTGGGACTGTCGAACTGGCAGTCTGGTCGGCTGTTCGGCCGCGGCGGCATCCTGTCCGGCGACTCGGTGTACTCGCTGCGGCTTCGAGCGAGGATCGCAGATCCGGACGTGCGACGCTGACGAAATGCAGCCGTGGCGACTCCAGGTTGGGGTGCGATGGCCTCAGGCCCAGAAGGCGTTGACGTCGATGACCACGTGCACCGCAGATGTCGAGCGGACGCAGACGTCACCGGTGGCCGGCAGCCTGACCAGCATCGCCGTGGCCGAGTTCCTGCCAGCGGTGTAGGTCATCGAGACGACGCCGACGTTTGATCCACACGCGAAGACGGTGAGCGTCCCGGTCGACGTACCGGGCACGACAGTCACGTTGAGCGACAGCGAGTGGGCGTTCGCCGGGATGCCCCGCTCGCCGCGGAGGACGACCGAGCGGAGGCTGCCGCTTGGCACGGGCGTGCCGCCCATGTTGAAGTTCATCAGCGGCCGCAGCGAGTCGCGTGTGTCGATCACGCGTGTTGGCTGCGTCGGTGTGACAGGTGCCAGGCCGTCGGCGGCGAAGTACCCGACGAGGTCGAGGCGGAGATCCATCTCTGCGTGGGTGTAGACGCAGATCTCGCCGGCTGCGCTGATCGGCACCACCGCCAGGTTCTGGCGCGTCGCGCCGGCGGGCACGTTGAGTGTCGACACCGTCGGTCGAGCCGTGTCGCACGGGTAGAGGGTGACGAATCCGCCGCTCGACGGATTCACGGCGGTGACGTTCAGCACCGCTGTCGAGGCTGAGTCGGGCAGGACTGCGTTGCCGCCGCGCACCTTGATGCCGAACACCGAGGCTGCAGCACGGCGTCCATTCACGCCGATCGACCGCTCAGTGTCGACGACAGGCACTTGGTCGATGGCGACGACCTTGTTCGACGATGCCGGACTGAAGTAGCCGTTCACGTCGATGATCAGGTGGGTGTCGACCGGTGAGTACACGCAGAGCTTTCCCGCAGCGAGGGGAGCAACGGCAGCGTTCGCCACTGTCTCTCCCGCTGCGAAGTTGAGCGTCGACGCCGTGGGCCTGGGTGTTGTGCAGTTGTAGACCGTCAGGAATCCCGGGCCGGAGGGGCCGGTAACGGTGAAGTTGGCGCTGAGGGCGGTGGTGTCCGACGGGATGCCGGCGATGCCGGCCACGGCGATCTGCTTCGGCGTGCGGGCGAGGACCTTGGTGATGCGCAGGGAGGTGCGGCTATCGGCGTAGCGGAAGGGTGCCACCGGCTCGAAGCCGGAGGCTGCTGCCGTCGGCTCGACCACTGGAATGGGCATGATGCCGGTGGCGGCATTGGGGTCGACGGTGAACGACCAGGTGACTGTTCGGGCGTTCGTGGTGACCGTGGCGGTGTAGCGACCAGGCTGCAACTCGGTCCTGGGCATCACCACGACTGCGTTCTCCGACTTCAGGATGTCGCTGGCGATGCCGGTGGTGTTGCCGCCGAAGAGTCGGCAGGTCTGCACGGGTCCGCTCGGGCCGGTGAGGCTCACCGATGCAGATGTGACGGGCTCGGGCATCATGGCGAGCAGCGGCAGGCCGGCGCCGCCGGTCCAGTTGCACATGCTCACCGGATTCGGCGACTCGGTGATGAAGCGGTAGAGGCTGGTGGTGGTGCCGTTGCCGGGGAACACGATGGGTGACGCGGGCCGGGCCACGTTGCGGTCGAGGCCGTCGATGATGTTGAGGGTCGCAGCAGACTTCCACGGCGACGTGGCCTCGTTCGCGCATCGGCCCCAGCCAACCGTCTTCAGGTTGTGCCGGAGGACGCCGATGGCGTGGAACGGGCCCGTCATCCAGAGCTCGACGAAGTAGCGGGAGGGGCTGTCGAAGACCGAGCTGACAGCGACGTTGCCCTTGTTGCCGGCATTGTCGCCGCTCGTCGTGTAGCCGGGACGGCCGGGGATCTCGTCGTGGGTGATGCCGTTGTAGAGCATGTAGCACGAGTGGTTGTAGGCGCCCTGCGACATGGTGGCGCTCTCTGCGACCGCCGGCAGTCCGGCCATCGAGCGGTAGTAGTTCACCGTCGACAACCACGAGGCCGTCGGCAGGATGTACGGAGGGAACGGCTCCGCAGCCTCGGCCTGCGTGCCGAATGCGCCAACACCCGCAAGGGATGCAGCGGCAATCGCCACCAACTTCCGAAACCCGATCATGTTGCCTTCTCTCACGTGGGGGGAACGTGTTCGGGCTTTTCATCGGCGACGACTGTCGGGGGCTGAAGTACTGATCGGTGTCTTTCGTCCTTCTTGATCTACGGAGTCGTTCGGCCCGTCGACGGCCACGCAGCGTGGGATCAGCGGTCGACGGATGCGGAGCGAACGGGCCGTCAGCGACCACGGTGGGTGGGAACGGGCATCCACACGCGTCGGTGGGTGGCCGCGCAGCGCTGCCGCGTCGGCGGCCGACGCCAGCGGTGATGGCCGGCGCTGTCGACGGTGACGGTCAGCGGTTGAGCAGGGTGGCCATCAGCGCTGCGCGCCACGTGCTTGGCGTGCCGCGGCGCGCTTCGTAGCGGTCGGCGCCCTTGGGAAGCTGCACGAGCGTGTTGATGCCGATGTACCTGAGCGGCTCAGGCTCCCACCGCCGATGCGGTGCGTCGACCCACGGGAGGCTGACGAGATCGGACGGCGTGCCGGAGATGAGATCCGCGAGCGTGCGGCCGGCGAGGTTGGCCGTTCCGACACCGTCGCCCACATAACCGCCCGCCGATGCGAGGCCGGACGCCCGGTCGAATGACACCCTGCACCACCAGTCGCGTGGCACCGCCACAGGACCGCCCCAGCGGTGTGTGACTGCGGTGTCGGCGAGCGCCGGAAACAGTTCGAGCAGGGTGCGGTGAACCATGTCGTGCACGCGCTCGCTGCGGTCGAACTCGGGTCGGATGCGGCTGCCCCAGTGGTACCAAGCACCCCTCCCGCCGAATGCGATGCGATCGTCGGCCGTTCGCTGGCCGTAGATGACGAGATGGCGCTCGTCGTGGAAGGTCTCGCGCTGCGCCAGTCCCATCGTCGCCCACAGGTGTGCCGGGATCGGCTCGGTGGCGATCATCAGCGAGTACACGGGTGCCACCGTTCGCCGTTCGCCGCGCAGTGAGGCTGTGAATGCCTCGGTGGCGCGCACGACAACGCTGGCACTCACTGACCCCCTGCCGGTGACGACGCGCTGCGGTCGAATCTCGCTGACCCGAGTGCCCTCGACGATGCGGACCCCTTTGCGCTCGACGGCACGGGCGAGGCCGCGGACGAGTCGTGCCGGGTGGATCGCCGCGCAGTGCGGCGTGTGAGCACCGGCCACGACGCTGGAGATGCCACACGCTTGGCGGGCGTCGCCCGGGTCCAGCATCCGATAGTCGTCGTCAGTGAAGCCGTACCCGTGGAGGTGCTCGACATGCTGCCGCAGCCGCGCCTCCTGCGCAGCATTGCGCGCAATGCTGATGGTGCCGCCGTGGGCCCAGTGGCAGTCGATGCCCTCGAGCGCGGCAACTCGCCCCACCTCGGCCACGGTGTCATGCATGGCCTGCTGCATGCGCGTGGCCTCGCCGCGAGATGACCGTGATGCGATCGCGTCGAGGCTCATCGGGAGGAGCGCAGAGCACCAGCCGCCGTTGCGGCCGCTCGCTCCGAAACCCACCTGCTCAGCCTCGATGACGATGACGCGCAGCGAGGGATCGCGCTGGGTCAGGTAGTAGGCCGTCCAGAGGCCGGTGTACCCGCCGCCGACGATCGCCACGTCAGCGGTGGCGTCGCCCTCGAGCGGCGGCCTGCTCGGCCCCCACTCGGCGTCTGACATCGAGTCGTGCCACAGTGAGAGGTGCGAGGGCCGTGCCATGCCCGAAGGTTAGGGACAACCAGCCATCCGACGGGACCACGTCGCCGCCCGGCGCGTACGCTGCGCTGGATGCATCCTGCGCCGCCCCCCGTGGCAGGACCCCTCGGGCAGTTGCCCCTGCCGCCTGCGAGGGGCGTGGCCCTGCGACCGCCGCCGCCACCCCACCCGACGCTGCCGCCGGCGGCGGCATGGGGCGCCGTGGCACTCACGGCGCTGCCACTCCTGCTGGCACCGATCGTCATCGCCCTCGTGCAGGCAGCATCGATGCCGGCAGTGGCATTCGTCCCCGTCGTCGTGGTGGCGTCGTATGGGCCCGCAATGGCGTGGTGGTGGTATGCCAGCGGCAGGTATGGCACGGGTCGTCGGCTCGACGACGTGGGCCTGATCTTCCGACTCCGCGATCTCGGATGGGGACCGCTCACCTGGCTGACGTGCCTTGTCGTCCAGGTGACGGTCGGTGCCATCGTGATGTGGTCAGGAGTTCCCTTCACGAGCAACACCGAGGGCCTCGAGGACCGCTCCTCTGAGGCCGGCTTCGTCGTCACGATGATCGTGCTCGCGGTTGTCGTGGCCCCGATCACCGAGGAGATCGTGTTCCGCGGGCTGGTCATGCGCGGCCTGCTGCGCCGCTTCAGCGCACCCACTGCGATCGGGATGCAGGGCGTGATCTTCGGCATCGCTCACGTCGATCCGTCGCGGGGTGCTGGGAACATCGGCCTGGTGCTCATCCTGACCTCTGTCGGCATCGTGCTGGGCGGCGCCGCATATGCGTGCCGGCGAATCACGGCGAGCATCGTTGCCCACGCGATCCTCAACGCCGCAGCATTGCTGGCGGTGTTCCTCGACGTGACGCCGTGATGTTGTGAGGGCGACGCCCTAGAGGCTGCAGTTGTCGATCAGTCGCACGTCGCCGAACCACGCGGCAATCAGCGCGAGGACTGGCATCCTGTCCGACGCGGCGGTGTGTCGAGGCACCTCGGCGATGGAAGCGAACGTGTCGGCGTCGACGATCTCTAGGTGCTCAAACCGCGCATGGGGCTCGGCCTCGACGACTGCCCTGCCCGTCGCCACCAGATCGAGAGTGCTGACGACGCCGGCGCGGTGCGCCGCCTGCACGGCCGTCAGCGCGCGCGGGATGCATGCGGCCGCCCGGCGCTCGTCGGCGGACAGCCGCTGATTGCGACTCGACATCGCCACGCCGTCGTCCTCGCGGACGGTCGGCACTCCGACGATGTGGATGCCCATGTCGAGGTCGGCGACCATCCTGCGGATGACCGCCAACTGCTGGGCGTCCTTCTCGCCGAAGACGGCAGCGTGTGGCTCGACCGCATTGAACAGCTTGGCGACCACCGTGGTGACACCGCGGAAGTGCCCCGGGCGCTGGGCGCCTTCGAGTACGAGCGCCATCGCACCGGGCTCGACATGGGTCTGGAAGCCACTCGGGTACATCGCCTGTGCGGTAGGCGCATACACCGCCTCGACGCCGTGCTGGCGGCATCGCGCAATGTCATCGTCGATCGGTCGCGGATAGCGGTCGAAGTCGGCAGGTCGGTCGAATTGCAGCGGATTGACGAAGATCGAGACAACCACCAGGTCGGCGACGCTGCGGGCACGTTCGATGAGTGCCAGATGACCGTCGTGCAGGGCACCCATCGTGGGAACGAGCGCCACGCGGCGGCTGCCGGCTTCGAGGTGTCGCCAGGCGCGCATCGCCTGGGGGGAGTCGGCGACGTGCATCAGTGGAAACTGTGCGCGTCGTCAGGCCACTCGCCGCTGCGAACCTCGCGCACGTAGGTGCGAGTCGCCTCGATGGCGGCGTCGCGTAGCCCCGCATAGTGCTTGGTGAATCGGAACGTCGACTCGCTGAGGCCGAGCACGTCGTGCAGCACGAGTACCTGTCCATCGCAGTCGGGTCCGGCTCCGATGCCGATGGTCGGAATCGAGAGCTTGCCCGTGATCTCCTTGGCGAGATCGCGTGGCACCCCCTCGACCACGACGGCGAAGGCGCCCGCTTGCTCGACTGAGTGGGCGTCCTCGAGCAGCCGCTCGCGGCCGCCGGCCTCGAAGCCGGCTGTCTTGCCCTGCACCTTGTGGCCGCCCATCCGGTGGTAGCTCTGAGGTGTCAGCCCGATGTGCCCCATGACGGGAATGTCGAGCCTGGTGATCGCACGGATGGTGTCGGCCATGACGACTCCGCCCTCGAGCTTGACGCACTCGGCGCCTTCCTTCACGAGTCGGATGCTGCTCTCGACTGCCTGTTGCGGGCTCACCTGATAGCTGCCGAACGGCAGGTCGCCGACGATGAGTGCCGCAGGCCGGGACCGGGCGACGAGCCGCACGTGGTACGCCATCTCCTCGAGTTCGACGGGAATGGTGTTCTCTTCACCCTGCACCACCATGCCGACGCTGTCGCCAACGAGGATGACGTCGACACCGGCGTGGTCGACGAGCCGGGCGAAGGTGGCGTCGTAGGCGGTGATCATCGAGATCCGCTCGCCGGCGTTCTTCATACGCGCCAGGTCGGGCACCATCACCTTGCCGCGTGTCGAGTCGCCCACTGCAGAGCCGCCGGTCACGCCTGTAGTCAATCGCGGATCTGGCTCAATCGCCTCGTCGGGTCGACAGCCGGCCGGATCGGGCTGGCCGTCGCCCTTCGAACGCCGACGGGCACAGGCTGCGGTACGAGCCCTCGCCGTCGGCCCGTACCACGGCGTTGGTGCATGCCCGCGCCACGCACTGGGCGGCGAGGTCGAGCAGGGTGTTGAGCCGCGTCGTGCGCGCCCGCGGGGTGTCGCCGTCGAGCGAGTGCGCACAGGTCGACACACCGAACAGCGTGTCGCCGTCGTACAACGAGTGAACCGGCCTGATCGACCTGGCGAGTCCGTCGTGGCCGACGAGCGCGAGTCGGCACGCCTCGGCCTTCGTGAGCTCGGCCGACGTTGCGACGATGCCGATCGTCGTGTTCAGTGGAGGCGCAGCGGTGGCGATGTGGGCTCCGAGCGCACGCCGATCGGCCGCCGAGGGCGCACGGAGGCGGTCGTCGCCGTTGGCCCACGGGAGCCCACGTGACGGGTCGATGACCGCTCCAGCAGCGTTCACCACGACGAGCGCTGCCACGCGGATGTCGAGATCGGTGCCTGGGATTCTGACGATGGCCGATGCCGTGCCGACGCCGCCGCGGATGCCACCCGCCCGAGCGCCGGTGCCAGCGCCGATGCTGCCGTTCGGCGAGGGTGCGGTGCGGGCAGCCCTCGTGGCGCGCCGCCCGAAGTCGGCGTTGGGCCGGTTGCCGAACATGCCGCCGCGTCCGAGGTCGAAGATGACGGCGGACGGCACGAGCGGCACCCGCCCGAACGACGGCGTGCCCGGAGTGCCCACCTCGAAGCCGATGCCGCGATCCTCGAGCACTTCCATCACCCCGTCGGCAGCAGCGAGGCCGAATGCGCTGCCACCGGTGAGACAGAGCGCGTGGGCCGTCGAGATGGTCGCCAGCGGATCGAGCAGGTCGGTCTCACGGGTGCCCGGCCCGCCGCCGCGGACATCGACGCCGACCACGCTGCCGGAGGGGAGCACGGCGACGGTGGTGCCCGTGAGCCAGCCCCGAGCGACACGCTGGCAGTGGCCCACGGCAATGCCGGTGATGTCGGTGAGGCACCCGCCGGGCAGCGAGGTGCGGGTCATCGAGCGGCTGCAGCCTCGAGTGATTCGCTGCGCGACCCTGAGAGGCGGCCGGTGGTGGTGCGGAGCGCACCGAGTCCGATCATGTACACCGGGCAGGCGGCGAGCACCCACTTCCCGAGCGAGTCGAACTCGGGTGTGGTGGCGGTGAGCACGAGGACTGTCACCAGCCACAGGCAGGTGACAGCAGTGTTCACCCTCCGCAGCACCCTGACCCGGATGGGATGGACGAACTTCCAGTCGGTGAACTGCGTGAGCGAGAGTGCCACACAGACGATGGCGGTGAGCCACGGATCGACCTGCAGCAGGAACAGCGACGGCACGACGAGATTCCACTCGCAGGGGAACCCGTTGAACCAGTGGTCGTCGGTCATCTGATCGGTGCGCGACATCCACAGCGCCGACGTGAAGAGCACGAATGCGCCCACCACGAGCGACCACCCAGCGGGCAGCATCTCGAAGGTGTGGAGGAACAGCACGGGAACCACGACGCAGGTGACGTAGTCGACGACGAGGTCGAGGGTGTAGCCATCGATGCGCGGCACGTGGTCGCGAACGCTCCAGGCCCTTGCAACCGGCCCGTCGATGCCGTCGAGCACCATTGCGACCGCCAGCCACATGATGGCGAGGCGCGGGCTGCCGTCGGCGACGCTGATGAGGCCGAACATGCCGCTGACGGCGCCGAGCGACGTGACGCTGTGGACGAACCACCCCTTGGCCACAGGGTGGCGCAAGGTGGGCACGGCAGGGGAGACGGGGGCCGTCTGGCTCATGGAGAGAGGCCGATCCTACCCTGCTGCGAGGGTATGGTCGCCTCGTGCTGGGCGGCCAGATGACTTCATTTCGTCGCCGTCGCAACCACTGGGCGGGCGAGATCGTGCGGCGAGCGTGGGAGTGGGCGCGAATCGCCGGGGCAATCGGGCCTGACGACGCCGCCGGCCGGCGCTTCGGACGTTTCGGGCCCGGGAGCATCATCTGCTTCCCGGCCAACACCATCTACAACGAGCGGTACATCCGCATCGGGGCCGGGACGATGATCGGCCCCGGCGTCACGCTGTCGGCGGGCATGATGCCCGGCCAGCAGTGCCTCACCGATCCGGTGGTCAGCATCGGTGACCGATGCCTGATCGGGAAGGGCAGCGGCATCGTGGGCCACTTTGCAATCGAGATCGGCGACGATGTGTGGACAGGACACCACGTCTACATCACCGACCAGAATCACGGCTACGACGACGTGACGCGGCCGGTGTCGGTGCAGTCACAGCCTGAGCGCCCCGTGCGGATCGCGTCCGGCGCATGGCTCGGGCACGGCACGGTGGTGCTGCCGGGAGCGACGATCGGACGGAATGCGGTCATCGGCGCGAACTCGGTGGTCACCGGCGAGATTCCCGACTTCTCGGTCGCCGTCGGCGCACCTGCGCGCGTGATCCGCCGGTATGTCGAGGGCGTTGGCTGGGCGGCGGTCGGCAGCGATCAGGGCTGACGGGTATTGGCCAGGTCGTAGGGCGGACTGCAGTCCTGCACTGCGTTGCCCTTCACCCCGGCGGTGAAGTCGGTGACCACGTTCGACACCGGTCCGCCGGCGACCACTGTCTCGTTGAACGGCGATGCGTCGCCCGACCGGAGACGTTGTGCGTATCGGCGGCGGTCGTCGATCACGAGCCGGTAGTTCTCCTCGAAGACAGCCAGGATCTCGCGGTCGCGATCGTTGTCGACGGGAATGGCGGTGATGTCGTCGACCATCTGCTCGAGCACATTCGTGGCGCGGTCGACGAGGTCGGCTCGCTGGCGCATCTGGTCGATGGTCGGCTCGGTGATGAAGCCCTGTGACGTGTCGACGAGCTGTAGGCGATCGAGTGTCGCTTGTTCGCAGATGCCGGCGGCCGTGTCGCGCCAGGTGCGGTCCTGCAACTGGTAGATGCCGGTGTCGTCGGCGACGAACAGGTAGTAGCCCCACATGGCTGCCATCAGCATGCAGCCGATCGCGACAGCCACGAGGCCGAGCCTGCTCCGCCGTGGCCGTGTGGGAAGGGGAGTGGCCGAGTTCATGCAGTGCTCGGGAATCGGTGGCGGGGCCGTCGGGGTCGCATCATGGCGTCACCGGCCGGCTACAGGCTTCGCCGGCCGGTAACTCGTTGCGAGTTGCAGTGCGGCTGCCCCCAGTCCGAGGGCGAGCGTGATGACGGCCGGGGCCCACTTGCCGCCCCAGTCGTCGGCATGGAGGCCCAGCGCATGGTCGAGCGACCAGCGTCCGCTGCCGGCAATGCCCACTGCAGCCGCCGTGGCGGCAATCGAGACGGTGTACTCCCAGCCCTGGCCGGGCATGAAGATGAAGAAGCCGTTCTTGCGGTGCGTGAAGGCTGCCACGCTCATGACGCCGAGCACCCCGGCTGCGGCGAGCGGTGAGAGCAGGCCGGCGGCAAACAGCAGTCCGGCTCCGATCTCAGTGACAGCCGCGATCACCGCCTGCGTCGTCGGCCAGCGCATCCCGATCGATGCGAAGAATCCGGCCGTCGTGCCGATGCCGGACGTGATCTTGCGGACCCCGTGAGCGACGAGGAACAGTCCGAAGACCAGCCGGAGGACGAGGAGGCCGAGATCGAGAGGGCCGTCGGACGCTGCAGCGAGGATCATGGGCGCACCATAGGCACCGGCGTGCCGCTGATGCGAGACAGGGCGTATCGGTGGTGCAACCCTGTGACAGGAGCGACCCCGCTTCACGGTGGAGGGGCCCCGCAGTGCTGCGTCCCCGAGGGCACAGGCGCTGGTTGAATGGTCGGCCATGACGAGTGCCGACCCGACGAGCGCTGGGCCGGGACGCGCGCTGGCCGCCGTCAGGCTCGTGAGAGCGCTCGTCAGGCACCACAAGCGCCTCTTCGGCACCGCCGTGGGCGGTGCAGCGGTCTTCGCGGCGTGCACCGTGGCATCTGCCGAGGTGGTCAGCCGCATCACCGACGACGTGATCGAGCCCCGCTTCACCGAGGAGGGGGTCGCCGCCTCGCGGGTGGCAGCGGTACTCGGCGTGCTCATCGTCGTCGGGGTCATCAGGGCGGGTGGCGTCGTGGTTCGGCGCACCTGGGCGGGACGCACCAACTGGCGGGTCACCGAGTCGATCAGCGCGTCGGTCGTCGACCGGCTCGTCGAGCAGCCGGTGCCCTGGCATCGGCGGCAGAGCACCGGCGACCTCATCACGCGCGCCGGCGTCGATGCCGAGGCATCGACGGCGATCCTCGGCCCGCTGCCGTTCGCCTCTGGAGTCGTGGTGCTCGTGGGCCTCGCATCTGCGTGGATGGTGATCACCGACGTGCCGCTCGGCCTGGCCGCGGTCGTCGTGTTCCCGGTGCTCATCGCTGCGAACGTCGTGTACCAGCGTCGGGTCGACCGGTACTACAACACGGCACAGGACGAACTCGGGGTGCTGAGCAGCGCAGTCCACGAGAGCTTCGACGGCGTGGCAGTGGTGAAGTCGTTCGGTGCCGAGGACCGCGAAACCGAGCGACTCGCCGCCATCGCCGGGCGGCTCCGCGATGCCCGCCTCGGCGCCGTTCGCATCCGAAGCCTCTTCGAGTCGCTGCTCGATGCACTGCCGACGACCGTGAATCTCGGCCTCATTGTCGGTGGCTCATTCCGGGTCCGCGACGGTGCGATGACAGTGGGCGAGCTCACCAGCTTCGTGTACCTCTTCACGCTCCTGGTGTTCCCGCTGCGCATCATCGGCTTTGCGCTGTCCGAGCTGCCGCACTCACTTGCAGGCTGGACGCGCATCCGTAGCCTGCTCGACCAGCCTGTGGCCGCCGACCCCGCCGTGAGGCTGCAGCGCAGCGACGACGGATCAGTGGTGCTGCGTGACGTCCACTTCTCGCACGACGGTGAGCGCGAGGTGCTGCGCGGCATCGATGCGACGCTCGAGGCAGGGCGGACCGTGGCGGTCGTCGGCGCCACCGGTGCGGGGAAGACCACGCTGCTGCACCTCATTGCCGGACTTGTCGAGCCGGACAGCGGCTCGATCTCGGTGCCGTCCGGTGAGACCTGCCTGGTGCTGCAGGAGGCGTTTCTGTTTGCCGGCTCGGTGCTCGACAACATCACGCTCGGCGACGACGTGCA
>JBJOMQ010000032.1:0-16890 GCA_046052275.1 Actinomycetota bacterium
AACCGCCACCCCGAGGCCCGGCGGCGCCGCGTCCGGTGAGACGCAGAGTCGATCCGGTGTCCACTCCCGCCGGCACGTCCACTTGGAAGGTCTTGTCGGTGACGACGCGTCCGTTGCCCTCGCACACTTCGCACGGGGTGACCACCACCTGACCGAAGCCTCGGCATCGCGCGCAGGCCTGGGAGGTGACCATCTGTCCGAGCATGCTCTGGCGAACCCGCTGCACCTGTCCGCGGCCGTTGCAGTCGCTGCACGTGACCGGTTCGGTTCCCTGGCCGGCGCCCGAGCCACCGCAGTCGTCGCAGCGCACCGCAGTGCGGACGCTCACCGGGATCGTGTCGCCGAAGACGGCCTGCACGAAGCTGATGTCGGCGACCACCTCGAGGTCCTGGCCTCGCGGTGGGCCAGCCGGGCCGCGGCTCGCTCCGAACGGACTCCCGCCGCCGAAGAATGCATCGAAGATGTCGCCGAGTCCGCCGCCGAACATGTCGCCGGGAGCCCCGGCGGCGCCACCGATTCCCTGCTCGCCGAAGCGGTCGTATCGCGCCCGCTGTTCGGGATCGCTGAGCACCTCGTAGGCGCGCGCCACCTGCTTGAAGCGCTCCTCGGCTTCGGGATCGCCGGGATTGGCGTCGGGATGCAGTGAGCGCGCCAGTTGCCGATAGGCGCGCTTGATCTCGTCGGCAGTCGCCGACCGCGAGACACCGAGCAGCGCGTAGAAGTCGGCCATCACGAACCCTCGCCGAGCCGACGGCTGAGTCGGTCGCTGACCACCTCGACCGTTGCCAGTGCCTGCGGGTAATCCATCCGGGTCGGGCCGAGGACGCCCACGGTGCCCACCTGCTCGCCGTCGACCACTACAGGCTTCACCACCACAGAGCATGACGCGAGCGGTTCGATGCCGTGCTCTGCGCCGATCGCCACGCTGAGGCCGCGGTCGAGGATCGAGCGAACGAGCGACACGATCACGTACTGCTGCTCGAGCGCGTGCAGCACGGTGCGCACCGTGTCGACGGCATCGAACGCAGTGGCCATCGACGCAGCGCCTCCGACGAACACCGACTCGTCGACTCCCACCGTCGTGAGCGAGCGCAATGCCGCATCGCAGACTGCGTCGACTTCGCGGTCCCCGCTCGGGCGGAGCCGCTCGGGGGTGAGCGCTGCTCCGCCGAGGCACGCCTGCAGGTGTGCGGTCGCTGCGGCCAGACGCATCTCGGACACCTCGCCCTGCAGGTCGAAGGTGCTGCTCTCGATCGAGCCGTTCGAGAGCACGACCACTGCCGTCGCCGTGCGACCGGCGAGTCCCACCACCTGCGCCGACCGCACGACGGCGGTCTCGTGACGCGGCCCGACGACGACTGCTGCGTGGCGCGTGACCTGCGCCAGCAGGTTGGTGGTCTGGTGAAGCAATTCCTCGAGACGTCCATGGGCAGAGTCGAAGAACTCGCCGACACGCAGCTGTGCGGCGGTGTCGAGGCGGCCGGGGGCGGCCACATGGTCGACGAAAAAGCGATAGCCCTTGTCGGTCGGAATTCGCCCTGCCGACGTGTGCGGCTGGACGAGGTACCCCTCCTGCTCGAGCACGGCCATCTCATTTCGCACCGTGGCCGAGCTGACCTTGACGCCGGGTGCGCTGGCGACATGCGTGGAGCCGACCGGCTGGGCGGTGGCGATGTACTCCTGTACCACCGCCCGCAGGATCGCCGCCTTGCGATCGTCGAGCATCACTTCCTCCAGCGGATCTCAGGGATCACGTCGTCTGGCACTCAACACTACCGACTGCCAGCGGCCGGTGACGTGGTCACGGCCCGATACCGGCGCAGCGCCTCGGCCCGCTCGGCCGCATGGTCGACCATCGGCGGCGGGTACTGCTCGGGCCGGCGAAGGCCTGGATCATGTACGGCGCGGCCACCGATGGAGGCCAGTTCGGGCACCCACCGGCGCACGTACTCGCCGTCGGGGTCGTATCGCTCGCCCTGCGACGTGGGGTTGAACACCCGGAAGTACGGCGCTGCGTCGGTGCCGGTGCCGGCGGTCCACTGCCAGCCGTGGGCGTTCGAGGCGAGGTCACCGTCGACAAGGTGGCGCATGAAGTGCGCAGCGCCCCACTGCCAGGGCAGGTGCAGGTCCTTGACGAGGAAACTGGCGACGATCATCCGCACGCGGTTGTGCATCCATCCGGTGCGGGCAAGCTGGCGCATGCCGGCGTCGACGATCGGGAATCCTGTGCTCCCCTCGCACCATCGCTCGAAACGGCTCCGGGCGGCAGCGTCGGCGTCGATGGGCATCGCGTCCATCCGACGGTTCAGGTTCTGCCATGCAGTCTGCGGCTCGCGGTGCAGCACGTCGGCATAGAACTCGCGCCACGCGAGTTCGTTGGCGAACACGTGTGCACCCTGCTCGGTCGCTGCCGCTGCAGCGAGAGGACCAAGGTCGTCGAGCAACTGGCGAGGATGGAGCACACCCCACCTCAGAGCGGCCGACAGTCGGCTGCTTCCCGCCACTGCGGGCAGGTTCCGGGTGGCGTCGTACTGTCCCACGTCGGGCAGGAACGCCTCCCACCGCTGGTGTGCCGCCGGCTCACTGGCATCGTCGAGCAGCGATCCGGTGCCGTCGTGCACGGGCTCGAGGTCGATGCCCGGCAGCGCCGGCGGACCCTCGCATGGCACATCGGGTGCACCGCGCCACTCGACGACGGGCACGCCGAGCGGCCGCTCCCATCCGACGGCACGCCAGGCTCGCGAGAACGGCGTGAACACCGCGTACGGACCGCCCGCACCCTTCTCGACCGTGCCGGGGGTGACGGCATATGGCGTGCCGACACCGACGAGCCGACGTCCGTCGATGCGCAGGCGCTCGGCCACCACCCCATCGCGCCGACGTCCGTATGGGCCGTAGTCGCGGGTGACGTACACGGCTGATGCACCGACCTCGGCAGCGAATCGCGGCACGATGTCGCCCGGGTCGCCGTACCGGTAGACGAGCGCACGCTGCGCGGCATTGTCGAGCGAGCGGAGTGCTCGGCACATGAATTCGCGCCGCGCTGCGCCAGCACGATCGAAGGCGGGGTCGACTACGAAGAGCGGCACCACTGCCCCATCCGCGGCCGCAGCATGCAGAGCAGGGAGGTCGGCCAGTCGCAGGTCGCGGCGGAACCACATCACCGTCGTGATGCGGCGCGCGCTCATGCGGACAGTGTCGCCGATGCGTCCGCCGCAGCCGCTACCGAGCGGATGTCGCGCTGACGAGCGCGCCAGCCGACGGCGCAGGCAGCGAGCGCGATGACGCTGCCGTAGGCAAGGCTCCAGCCGGCCGACACCTGGTCAGCGATGATGCCCGTGATGGGGGCCCCAACAGGCGTGCTCCCGAGGAACGCCACCGCACCGAGTGCCAGCAATCGGCCGCGCATGTCCGGTGGCGACTCCTGCTGGACGATTGCGTTCTGGGCAGAGATGAACGCCGCTCCACCGATGCCCACCGGGATGCCGAGCAGCAGGGCCGCCCAGAGCGTCGGCGCCCACGCCATCAGCAGCCCGCTGACGCCGAGCACGGCCCCCGCACCGAAGTAGTACCGGGTGGTCACCCGTGTCAGCCGAGCCGTGAGCAGCGAGCCGGCCACGCTGCCGATGCCGGTGACTGCAAGCAGCAGTCCGTACGCCTCCTTGCTCCCGTACGACCGGTCGGCGATCTTCAGCAGCGACACGCTGTAGTTGAACGCGAACGTCGCGACCAGCGTGAAGACGATGAACACGGTGCGCAGCCTGCGATCGCCGAGGATGAACGCCACGGCCTCGCGGACCGGCCGACCTCCCCGCGGCGCCATCGGAGCGGGACGCAGCGCACGCCGGTCGATCGCGGCAAGCGACCACAGGATCGCCGCGAACGACATGCCGTTCAGGAGGAACAGCCATCCGATTGCCTCGCCGCCGCCGAGGAGGTTGCGCAGCAGCGCTGCCATCGCCGGCCCGATCACGCGCGAGCCCGTCATCACTGCGGTGTTGAGGGCCACCACGTTGGTGATCTCGTCGGGTTCGACGAGCTCGATCACGAATCCTCGGCGCGCCGGATTGTCGAGCGCTCCCAGCACACCGAGCACCAGCGACAGCGAGTAGAGCAGCGGCAGCGAGGCCCAGCCCGCCAGCGTCGCGAGACCGAGGGCCACCGCCTGTACAGCCATCCCGGCCTGTGTGGCGAGTGCCATCCTGCGGCGGTCGCGGCGGTCTGCCACGGCCCCCGCCCATCCCCCGAGCAGCAGCATGGGCAGGAACTGGCACAGCAGGCTGATGCCCGTGCTCGTGGCAGTGCCGGTGAGGTCGTACACGAGCATCGACGTGGCTGTCAGCTGCACCCAGGTGCCGATGTTGCTGACCAGCAGCCCGACGAAGAACACCCTCGCGTTCCGGTGACGGAGCGACCGGAACACCGACCCGCGCGCAACAGGCACCGGCAGCGCGTCAGCGTCGTGCGGGTCAGTCATCGAGCTTGAGGGCAGATATGAAGACGTCGCCCGGCACCTCGACGCGACCGATTGCCTTCATCTTCTTCTTGCCCTCCTTCTGCTTCTCGAGCAGCTTCCGCTTGCGGGTGATGTCGCCGCCGTAGCACTTCGCAAGCACATCCTTGCGCTTCGCCTTGACCGTCTCTCGGGCGATGATCTTGCCCCCGATCGCCGCCTGGATCGGCACGTCGAACATCTGCCGCGGGATGAGCTCCTTCAGCTTCTCGCACATCCGGTTGCCGTACGAGAAAGCCTTGTCGCGATGCACGATCGTGCTGAACGCATCGGCCGGCTGGCCGTTCAGCAGCAAGTCGACGCGTACGAGGTTGCTGCGCTGATAGCCGCTCAGCTCGTAGTCGAGGCTGGCATAGCCCTGCGTGCGGCTCTTCATCTGGTCGAAGAAGTCGACGACGACCTCGGCGAGCGGGATGAGATAGTGCAGTTCGACACGCTCTGGCGAGAGGTACTCGAGCTTGGCCAGTTCGCCCCGTCGCGTCTGGCAGAGATCCATCAGCGTGCCGGTGTAGTCCTTCGGGGTGATGATGCTCACCTTGAAGAACGGCTCCTCGATGTAGTCGATGCTCTGCGAGGGCGGCAGGTCCGACGGATTGTCGACGAGCATCTCGTCGCCGTTGGTCTTGCGCACGCGGTACTCGACACTCGGGGCCGTGGCAATGAGCGCCAGATTGAACTCGCGCTCGAGGCGTTCCTTCACGATCTCCATGTGGAGCAGTCCGAGGAATCCGCAGCGGAATCCGAATCCGAGGGCGCCGGACGACTCGGGGGCATAGGTGATGCTGGCGTCATTGAGCTTCAGCTTCTCGAGGCTCTCGCGGAGCAGCTCGAAGTCGTCGCCGTCGATCGGGAACAGACCGCAGAACACCATCGGCTTGGGGTCGCGGTAGCCGTGGAGCGGCTCGGCGGCGCCGTGGCTGGCAGTGGTGACCGTCTCGCCACTGCGCGCCTGGCCGACATCCTTGATGCCGGCGATGAGATAACCCACCTCGCCGGGCCCCAGCTCGGGAATGGGTGTGGGGACCGGACGGCGAACCCCGATCTCGATTGCCTCGTGCTGCGTGCCGGCCTGCATGAACTGCAGCCGCGCGCCACTCGACATTCGCCCATTCATCACCCTGATGCTGCTGACGACGCCGCGGTACTGGTCGTACTGCGAATCGAAGATCAGCGCTTGAAGCGGAGCGGTGGGGTCGCCCTTCGGAGCGGGAATGCGCGCCACCACGGCATCGAGCAGGTCGGGCACGCCGTCACCGGTCTTGGCCGAGATGCGCAGGATGTCCTCGGCGGGTATGCCGAGCACGGTCTCGATTTCCATCGCATACCGGTCGGGGTCGGCTGCCGGCAGGTCGATCTTGTTGAGGGCAGCCACGATCTCGAGGTCGTGCTCGAGCGCCAGGTAGCAGTTCGCCAGCGTCTGCGCCTCGATGCCCTGCGCCGCATCGACGACCAGCACCACGCCCTCGCAGGCAGCGAGGCTGCGGCTGACCTCGTAGCCGAAGTCGACGTGGCCGGGCGTGTCGATGAGGTGAAGGGTGTGGCCCTTCCACTCGACCCGGACGTTCTGAGCCTTGATGGTGATGCCCCGCTCACGCTCGAGGTCCATCGAGTCGAGGTACTGGGCCCGCATGTCGCGGGCATCGACCGCCTTGGTGAGCTCGAGGATCCGGTCGCTGAGAGTGCTCTTGCCGTGGTCGATATGGGCGATAATCGAGAAATTGCGGATGCGGGAGAGGTCCATGGCCGGTCACCGGAGCCTACCGGCGAGGTTGGGGCCCTTGCCGGATCGCTGTTAGCCTCTCCAAGCCGTTCCTGCCCTCTCGAAGGACTCACCCGTGGCAAACATCAAGAGCCAGAAGAAGCGCAACATCACCAACGCCAAGCGCGCCGAGCGCAACAAGGCCGTGCGCAGCGAGCTCAAGACGCGCGTCAAGTCGGCGGTGAACTCGGCCGGCAGCGATGAGGGCACCGAGGCCCTGCGCCTCGCCGTGAAGCGCCTCGACATGGCCGCTGCCAAGGGCGTCATTCATCCCAACCAGGCCGCTCGTCGCAAGAGCCGCCTGATGCGCAAGCTCAACGGCTGACCTGCCGTCCCGGCGCCTGAGGCGCCTCCCCCGCTGCACCCCTCAGCGACGCGATCCAGCGAGCTTCGACAGCCGCGCCACGAGTACCTCGGCAACGAGGTCAGGTGCGAGGTCCTTTGCACCCTTCAGGTCGAGGTCGGCCTGTGCGAGCAGCCGCACGGCGCGTGCCACGCTCTGGCTGCCCAAGGCCCGGTAGGTGCCCAGCGCCTTGCGCGCCGGGAACCCGGGCTTGATGCCCATCGCTGCCGCTGCCGCCGTCTCGTCGCGGATGTCGAGCCCGTCGAGGGCGAGCAGCCGGGCGTAGTGGCCGTGCAGGATGGCCAGCACCGCCAGCGGATGCCGCTCGCCGGCGTGCATCATGCGGTGCAGCAGCTGCAGCGCCAGCGTGGTGTTGCCGCCGTCGATCGCATCGGTGAGCTCCCACGGCGGTACGCCCCCGGCCTCGCCGAGGAACGGCTCGACGTCGCCAGCCTTCAGCGTGGTCCCCTCGCCATAGGTGGACCGCAGCGTGTCGAGCACCCCCGCCAGCCGCCCAGCGTCCTCGCCGAGCCACGACGCCAGCCGCGTCAGTGCGCCCGAGTCGAGCGCGATGCCCGCCGCGCGGGCCTGCTCTGACACCCACTCCTTGCGTTCGCCGGCCTTGCTCGGCGGCGAGGTGGACACGGTCTCGCCGCCCGCTGCCTTGATGGCATCGGTCAGCGCCTTCGCCATTCGGCCGCCTCCGGCGACCAGCACGAGGTCGGCGGTGGGCAGCGGGTCGGAGAGGTAGTCGACGAGCGGGCCGACCTCGTCGGCGGTGAACCGGCCGACGCCGCGAGCCACCACGATGCGCCTGTCGGTGAGGAACGATGGGGTCTGGGCTGCATCGGCTACTGCCCCGAGCGTGTACTCGGGCCCGTCGAACTCGTCGACCATCAGGCCGCGATCGCCATCGCCGACGAGGCGGCGCACGAGGTCGTTGACCGCGCTGATGAGGATCGACTCATCGTCGCCGGAGAGCAGGTATACGGCCATGCGGACTCAGATTGGCACAGGCGTGCGCGGGCGGCGCAGTGCCAGCCATGCGGCGAGCACCGTCCACGCCGCTATCGAGCCAGCAGCGGGCAGCGGCAGCGCCGCCGCGACGCCCGCCACGTCGGCCACCCATCTGGTTCCCACCGCCACCGGCCACATCACCGCATCGCCGGTCGAGGGTGCCCCGAGCGCCGACAGCACGGCCGACAACACCGCCGAGGGAATCCCGGCCAGCATCACGAACCCGGCCACAGCGGAGGCCGCAGGGTTGGCCAGCAGCGCGACGGCAGGCAGCCTCCCGAACACGACGAGCGCGGGAATGGCAACGCCCGCCTGTGCCGCGATGGTGAGCGACAACGGCATCGCCAGCCACCTCGGTCCGGGCAGCCGTCGCTCGACCACCGGCGACAGCGCGCAGACCCCGGCCGTGGCACCTACAGAGAGCCAGAAGCCCACCGAATGCACGAGGAAGGGGTCCACCAGGACGAGTCCAGTGACAGCGAGGCCGAGTAGGCGGAGCGGGTGAACCGGCCTGCCGACGGTGAACGCTGTCACCGACAGCGCAGCCATGACACCGGCCCTCAGCACCGATGGTTCGCCGCGGGCAACTGCAGCGAAGCCTGCAATCAGCGCGAGCGTGCTGCACCAGCGCAGCCACGGCGACAGGCGTCGCAGCAGCGGGCCTGCGGCGAGCAGCACGAAGGCCACATTCTGGCCGGACACCGCCGTGAGGTGCGACAGGCCCGCATCGCGGAAGGCCTCGACCATCGACGGGTCTTGGCGGGCATCATCGCCGATCACGAGGCCCGTGAAGAGCGCTGCATATCGTGCGTCCATCGACCGCTCGGCCGACGAGCGGAGCAAGGCGCGCACGCGGTTCGCCGCCACGGCGCCCAGCGACCCATCGCGTACGTCGGCGATGAGATCGATCCGGAAGCGGCCGAGCACGTGCCGCACCGCCGACCTGCGCCGGGCATCGGCCTCGGCGATCGACGATCTCGTGCCGGCGAGCCGCACTCGGTCGCCGGCCTCGAGCGCGCCCACCGCGCGGCGATGCCTGCCGTACGCCCACGTCTCGAACCGCTTCCCGTCGAGCTCCACGACGACGACCATTGCCGATCCACGCGGCGCGGGATCGCTCACCACCGTCGCCCATCCGCTCCATGGGCCGATCTCGGCTGATGAGGCTGTCCGCCACTCGGCACCAGCGCGCAGCGCAGCACCGGATGCAACGAGGACGAGGGCAGACGCCATTCGCGCCAGGTTGCGTGCGCCTCCGAGCGACGACGATCGACGCGCAGACCACCGCAGCACGACCGCAATTGCGAACGCCGGCAGTGCCAGCTGCCCGCTCGGCACGTTCACGAGGCGAACTCCGACTGCTGCGCCGCCAACCGCTGCGACAGCGATGACCAACGCCGCCGCGCTGCGAACACGAGCGTCGGCCATACCGACCGCCGCAATGTGACCGGTCGGCGCCTGCACCGAGTCGTACGCTCGCCACATGACACGCGGCGAACGGGACGTGGTGCGCACCGGCCACCCGACGCCGTCTGCCGCTGCCGTGCCCAATGGTCCCCGCGCCTATCGAGTGCGGGTCCGCCGACGGGGCCCGTTCGCAGCCCTGCTGCCCGCTGCCGCAGTTGCCGTGGCGGGGCAGGCGCTCCTCGCGGGCTCCCCCGGCGTCGGCCGGGCAGCGGTAGGCCTGGCGTGCGTGGTCCTGGCAGCGCCGTTCGTCCTCGTCGTCGGCACCCTCTTCGCGTCGAGTCCGCTCTCTGTCCTGCTGGCCGTCGTGCTCAGCGTTGCGCTGTGGCTCGCTGTCGGGACTGCCGCTGCAGCGAGAGCCACGCGTCGCCCCGCCGTCGCGTGGCGTGAGTACTGGGTGGAGTTCGCCTGGTCGGGCGCTGCGGTCTGGGCCGGTGTCGCCATGGGACTCGTGGCGGCTGACATCGCGCTCGGCCGGCCCCTGCTGTAGCGGCTCACACGGTCACCAAGCCGCGCAGGGCGGCAAGCTTCGCCGGGCCGATGCCTGCCACGTTGCCGAGCTCGTCGACCGATGCGAACGGACCGTGCAGGTCGCGGTGGGCGATGATCGCAGCGGCAGTCGTGGGGCCGATTCCCGGCAGCGTCTCGAGTTCGGCGGCTGTCGCCGAGTTGATGTTCACCGGACCTGCCGGTGCGATGCTCCCGGTGGCTGCGAGTGACGGATCGACGGCGAGAGGATCATCCTCGCCGCGCCGCGGCACGTAGACGCGCTGGCCGTCGGCGAGCGATGCGGCCAGGTTGATGCGGTCGGCGTCGGCGTCGGCGGCAAGTCCCCCGGCAGCGCGTACTGCGTCGATGACCCGTGACGCCGAGGGAACTGCGTAGACGCCTGGGACGCGTACGGCGCCGGCGACGTGCACGGTGATCTGGCCGGTGCTCCTACCGTCGACCGTCGAGGTGGTGACGAGCGTGGTCACGGGGCTCGTCACATCGCTGCCGGTCGCAGCGGCATACGGCAGGCTCGCCTCGGTCGGCAGGGCGGGCGGTCGAACCAGCCAGTAGGCGCCTGCGACCACAGCCGCAACGGTGACCGCCGTGGCCGTCACCCGTGCCGGGCCGACCAGCCGGACACGGTCGACTGCCGACGAGACTGCATGGGCGACGACGCTGCTCGCTCGACGGCCAGCGGAGCGTGGCGGGCGCGGCGACGTGCGTCGTCGCCACCCACTGGGCAGCGGACGAGGCGGCAGCGTGAGCACGGGACCTCCCGGTTGACGGACACTCGGGGGAGGTCGCCGCCGAACCTACCGGCGACGCGAGGCAGTCAGCGCGTCGATGCAGGACTGCCGTCGACGGCTGTGGAAGCGTCGCTGCGAACGCCTGTCGAGAGCTGCCTGCGAGCCACCCAGTCGGCCTCGATCTCGAAGGGAATCCGAAGGTATGCGCTGCGGTGCGACCGCCCTCGGAGGCGCTGGACCGCGTACGGCACCAGATAGCGGACGAGGAAGCCGACGGCGCCGTGGCGCCGCCACTGGCGCACATGCACGTGCTCGTGTCGCAACAGGTAGGGCGTGATCCGTCCCCGCCTGACGATCACCAGACGCCCGACAGTGATGCCATCGGCGCCGGGCGGCACAGGGCCGCCCTCCCACAGCAGGTAGTCGCCGCGCTGCTCGATCGCCACGCCACCACATTAGGCATGCCTGCTGACTTCCGGCCCGGAGGGCTGACAGAGCCGGTGCCAGGCACGGTCACGGCCCGGCTGGCGTCGTGCGTCGATGGCGGCATGGATGCGCAGCACATGCCAGGTCTGCCGTGGTACGCCGACGAGTCGCCCACGAGCACCATCGTCATTCATGTGCCTCATGCCGGCACGTACATTCCCGACGACGTCCGCTCCGCGATCCTGCTCGCCGATGACGACCTGCGCTGCGAACTACGACTGATGACCGACCATTGCACCGACCTCATCGCACGGCTCGTCGCATCAAGGTGCGATGTCAGCGTGTTCGAGAACCGACTGTCGCGGCTTGTCGTCGACCCTGAGCGGTTTCCCGATGAGCGCGAGGAGATGCTCACCGTGGGGATGGGTGCCGTGTACACGCAGACCTCGAGCCGCAGGCCGCTGCGCCATGCCGATGCCGAGCGGGATGCGCTCCTGCTCGCCGAGTACTTCGACCCCTACGCGTCAGCAGTCGAGGCGCTCGTCGAGCGAACAGTCCGACGGCATGGAACATGCACGATCATCGACCTGCACTCGTATCCGTCGGCGTCGCTCCCCTACGAGCTTCGTCCCACTGCGCGTCGACCCGGCGCGTGCATCGGCACCGACCGCTTCCACACCCCTGATCTGCTCCGCACTGCCACGCTGGCAGCGTTCGAGGGCGTCAAGGGCGGCACGTTGCTCGACTCGCCCTTCAGCGGCACGTACGTCCCTGCACGCCACTTCCGACAGGACCCTCGCGTCCAGTCGGTGATGGTCGAACTTCGCCGCGACCTGTATCTCGACGATCGGGGTGCAGTCAACGACGGGTGTCTGTCAGAACTTGCCACCAGGGTCGCTGCCCTCGCCGACTCACTGGCAGTCGGTGGTCAGTAGCCGGGGTCGCTCGGCCAGTTCGGCTGGAAGAGATGCCACTGCTCGGGAGCGCGGCGGATGAGGAACTCGAGCTCGCGAGCGAGCGAGGCCGTGATCCTGGCAACATCGGCGCGAAGACCGTCGCCGCTGCGCTCGACAGCGAGCGGCGGGCGTACCACTGCGTGGTGTCCGTTGACCCGTCGCGTGAAGTACACGCCAATCGGCAGCACGGCAGCGCCGGTACGGAGCGCCAGGGTGGCCGGTCCGGCGGGCAGCGTGGTCTGCTCGCCGAAGAACTCCACCGGTACGCCATTGCGATCGAGGTCGCGGTCGCACAGCAGGCACACGATCTCGTTGCGCCGCAGCGCGGCGAGCACCGTCGCACCCACGTCGGGACCGACCGGCACGACGTGCATGCCGAGGTTGCGCCGCAGGTCGGCAAACCACTCGAAGAGCTCTGGCGGATCGAGCGCCTCCACCACCACCGTCAGCGGATGCCCGCGGTCGGTCATCCATCTGCCGGCCCACTCCCAACCTCCGAGGTGCGGCAGGGCGAAGATGCATCCATTGCCCCGGGCGAGAGCGTCGGTGATGTGGTGGAAGCCCTCGTGGCTGAAGGGGCGGTCGACGGCCTCCTTGCTGAGCGACGGCAGGCGGAAGCTCTCGACGTAGTAGCGCGCGTAGCTGTCGAACGCCTGCTGCACGGCGAGGCGCAGCGCTGCACCGCTCAACGACGGGTCGACCCGACGCAGGTGGCGTTCGATCATCTGCCGCTTGCGAATGCTCGTGACGCTGGCACCCGCGCCGAGTGAGGTCGCAGCGAGCTGGGCGACAGGTGACGGAAGCAGCCTCGCCGCAAGGGAGCCAAGGCGATACGCGCCGACGGTGACGGCATCGGCAATCGACGCCGGACGCTCTTCCGCTTCGGTCACGGCTGGACTGCGGCCGCTACTGCTCGCGCCGGACGACGCGCGAGCGGCGCCGTTCGGTGCGGACCACCCTGCGGCTCTGCCGGCGGCTGCGACGCAGTTCGATGCGCTCGGCAGTCACCGGCGCCACGGCAGCCTGACGCCACACCTTCACGAAGCGCTGCACGGCGGTGACGGTGATCAGCGCGAGCATCAGCCACAGGATCGGGATGAGCAGCGGCGGGATCAGCAGTCCGATGCAGAGTGCAATGATGCGCTCGGCGCGCTCCATCAGCCCGCCCTTGGCGTCGAGTCCGAGACTCTCAGCCTTGGCGCGCATGTAGCTGATGACCGAGCTGAGCGCCATCACCGCAAAGGGCAGCAGGGCCATATGTGGCGATTCGGTGGATGCGAAGTGCCACGCCACGCCGCCGAAGAGCAGTGCGTCTGCGAAGCGGTCGATGGTGGAATCGAAGAAGGCACCGCGCTGGCTCGAGGAGTTGCTCGCCTTGGCGAGGGCTCCGTCGAGCAGGTCGGGCACAGCTGCCAGCACGACCAGCGCAAGGCCGAGCCGCAGTTCCCCTGCGCCGACGGCCACCGCCGCCAGCACGGCGACGAGCAGCCCCATCCAGGTGAGGTGGTCGGGGGTGAGACCGGTGCGCCGCAGGCCGTCGCCGAGCGGCTTCACGGCACGGTCGACCGGGTCGCGGAACTTTCCGTCGAACATCGATGTCAGGCTAACCGAGGCAACGGCCTCAGACCGTCCACTCCTCGACAGGATTGTCCTGCACGAGGTGCTCCACGACCCTGCCGTCGACGGCATCCACCAGCACCAGCCCTCGGCGTCGCGGCGGTTCCTCCGCCGAGTACACCAGCACCCGCCAGGTTGGCCGGCTGCGCAGGCCGCGCCAGACCTGCTGCGCCGATGCATGCCCGACTGCGAATCCGACCGCACCCTGCGCAGCGACGAGGGCCTGCTGCTCGTCGACCGACATCCGCCAGCCCGACGTGAACGAGTAGACAGCGACTGTGCCGAGGGCCAGTGCAGCCCACAGCATGCCGCTGTTGACACGCGGCGACGTGTCGGCAGTCGCCCACGCCGCCATGCAGCCGACAGCCATGACGGCGTACAGCACGGCGGGCCGGCGCCGGCGGCTGTTGTCGGGAAACGCGTACTCTCCGGCGTGCTCGGCGGCATTGAGGTCGGAGGGAAGTTCGTCGCGTACGTCGTCGGCAGCGGGCCGTGGGGAATGGTCGGTCATCGGGCGCAATGCTACGGCTCCATCGCCGTGGGCTGCCGACGTCGGAGTGGTCGTCCGGTCAGTCGAAGAGTGCAGGCGGGCGCTCGCCGGTGGGTGCCGCAAGGCCGAGATGTGCGTAGGCGGACGGCATTGCGATCCGACCGCGCGGCGTACGGGCGAGGAAGCCCTGCTGGATGAGGAACGGCTCGTACATGTCCTCGACGGTCTCTGGCTGCTCGCCGACGCTGATCGCCACCGTGCTGAGTCCGACCGGGCCGCCTGCGAACTGCTGGCAGATCGCGGTGAGGATGGCTCGGTCGACCTTGTCGAGGCCGCGCTCGTCGACGCCGAACAGCTTGAGCCCGTCGCGTGCGACGTCCTCGGTGACGGTGCCATCGCCGCGCACCTCTGCGTAGTCGCGCACTCGGCGCAGCAGCCGATTCGCGATGCGAGGTGTTCCCCTCGAGCGCCGGGCGATCTCCCACGCTCCCTCAGCCGACACGGTGACCCGCAGGATGCCGGCCGCCCGGCGGACGATGGCCTCGAGTTCGTCATCGTCGTAGTAGTCGAGACGGGCCACCAGCCCGAAGCGGTCGCGGAGCGGACCGGTGATCATCCCGGTGCGAGTCGTGGCTCCGACCAGCGTGAAGCGGGGAAGCGACAGGCGGATGCTCGACGCTGCAGGGCCCTTGCCGACGACGATGTCGAGTTGGAAGTCCTCCATCGCCGGATAGAGGATCTCCTCGACGGCGCGCGACAGTCGGTGGATCTCGTCGATGAACAGCACGTCACCTTCGTTGAGCTTGGTGAGGATGGCAGCGAGGTCGCCTGCTCGCTCGAGCGCAGGGCCGGACGTGATGTGGAGCTGCACCTCCATCTCTGCGGCGACGATGCCCGCCATGCTCGTCTTGCCGAGGCCGGGAGGCCCGGCGAGGAGCAGGTGGTCGGCCGGCTGACCTCGCCGGCGCGCTGCCTCGAGCACGATTGCGAGGTGCTCTTTCAGCTCGCGCTGGCCGATGAACTCGCTGAGCCGGCGCGGCCGCAGGCCGACCTCATCGACCGCCTCCTCATCGGTGACCGGGCTGGCGTCGAGGAACTCGTCACGCACGCTTCGACCCCAGCACCTTGAGTGCCTCGCGCAGCAGCGCCGATGCGTCGGCCACATCACCGTTGGCCGACGATGCGGCATCGCGGAGCGCGTCGCGTATCTCGTCGTGGCCGTAGCCGAGGCCGGCAAGGGCCTCGCGCACTGACCCCATCGCCGTGGTGCCCGCACCATGACCGTCGCCTGCAGTCGGCACACCACCAGCATCGAGCACCGGGAGGTCGAGTCGATTGCGCAGTTCGACGAGCAGTCGCTCGGCGGTCTTCTTGCCTACGCCGGGCACGAGCGTGAGGGCGCCGAGGTCGCCACCGGCCACGATGTCGACGAGTGCCGACGGCGAATGCGTGGCGAGGATTGCCAGCGCCAGCGATGGCCCGATGCCGTGCGTGGCGATGAGCACCTGGAACGCGGCGCGTTCGGATCGCTGCAGGAAGCCGAACAGGGTCTGGCCGTCCTCGCGGATGTGGTGGTGCACGTAGACGAACGCTGTGGTGCCCGGGTGCAGGTCGGACAGTGCACGTGGCGTGACGGTCACCAGATAGCCCACGCCGCCCGCCTCGATGAGCGCGGTCGACGCGTCGATGCGCTCGAGCACGGTGCCGCGCAGCGAGCCGATCACGGGCGCACTCCCGCGCCACCGACGGCCAGCCGTCGGCGCATCGGCGCTGCGGCGAGATAGCAGAGCGCGAGCGCCGCCGCATCGGCGGCATCGGCGGGACGTGGCGGCGCACTGAGACCGAGGCGCGCCTGCACCATCCGCTGCACCTGCTCCTTGGGCGCCGCGCCCCAGCCGGCCACCGAATCCTTCACCTGGTTCGGGGTGAACTGCACGACGTCGCAGCCCCTGCTGGCAGCCTCGGCGAGGGCCACGCCGCTCGCCTGCCCGACGCTCATGGCCGTACGAACGTTGGTCTGGAAGAAGACCTGCTCGACGGCCACGCCATCGGGCGCATACTCGTCGAACAGGCTGGCGAGATCGCGCCGCAGCGCCGCCAGCCGACTCGGCAGCTCGTCGGTGGCAGGCGTTCGGATGACACCGAGCGCCACAGGCCGGGTCGAGGCGCCTTCCTGGCGCAGCACGGCGTAGCCGCAGCGGGTGAGGCCTGGGTCGATGCCGAGCACGGTGAGGGCGGCCGGGCCGGGCCGGCCGCCGGGCGGAGCGAACACGCGTACGAGACTACCGCCCTGACCGGCGCCAGGGGCGGATGCCGTGCACTGTCAGCCGCAAGCCGCTGGTCCCGCCGTCAGCGGTCGAGCCGCTCGAGGGCCTGCACGAGCTCGCGCACAGGGCGGTAGGTCACGCCGGCGAGCGCCCTGTGCGCGTACCGGATGATCCCGGAGCGGTCGAGGATGAACACGCTGCGGCGCACGAACCCGAGTGGGCCGAGCACGCCGTATGCGGACGCGACCGACTTGTCGGTGTCGGCCAGCAGCGGGAATCGGAACCCATGCCTGCCGCTGAAGCGGTCGTGGCTGTCGACGTCCTGGGGTGAGATGCCGAGCACGTGCGCGTCAAGTGCCTCGAACTGCGCCAGTTCGTTGTTGTAGCTCACCAATTGCCGGGTGCACATCGTCGTGTCGTCGCCCGGATAGAACACCAGCACCACCGGCCGGCCGATGCACTCGTCGAGCGAGATCCGGCGACCACCGTCGGCGGGCAGCGTGAACGACGGTGCTCTGTCGCCGATGCCGACCGTCACGCGCTCACCGACTCCATCAGCGCGTCGCTGATGTCGAAGTTGCTGTAGACGTCCTGCACGTCGTCGTTGTCCTCGAGAGCGTCCATGATGCGCAGGATCTTGCGCGCATCCTCTGCATCGGTGACCTCGACGGTGATGCTCGACACCATCGTGCTCTCGGCGGACGCGACCGGATATCCGGCGGCCTGCAGCGCGTCGCGGAGGTCGAACACCGTGGACGGATCGCAGGTGATACGCCAGCCCTCGCCGTCAGCCGAGACGT
>JBJOMQ010000033.1:0-16255 GCA_046052275.1 Actinomycetota bacterium
TCGATCACTGCTTCGCAGACCGATCTGGCCGGGAACGTCACCACGACGTCGCCGGTGACAGTGACCGTCGACACGGTGGCGCCGACCGTGGCGATCAGCACCGGCCCGTCCGACGGGTCGGTCTCGAACTCGGGCACGGCTGCCTTCGGGTTCTCGAGCACCGCCACTGACCTCGCCGGGTACTACTGCGAGGTCGACGGAGCAGGCTTCGCCGCCTGCACGTCGCCGACCACGCTCACCGGTCTGGCCGACGGCACGCACACCTTCCGAGTGGTGGCCGTCGACTTCGCCGGCAACCGCTCGGTGGCCGACAGCCGCACGTGGTCGATCGACACCGCTACGCCGGTGGTGGCACTCACCTCGCCGGCCGCAGGCGCAGCAACCACCGACACCACCCCGACGCTCGCCGGTACGTCCAGCGAGTCCGGCACGGTGACGATCACCGTGTCCAACCTCGGCGGCACCGTGCAGACCCGCACGGCATCAGTCGTGGCGGGCGCATTCACGGTCGACGCAACCTCGCTGCTCGAGGGTGCGTACACAGCGGTGGCAACGCTCACCGATGCTGCCGGCAACATCGGCACGTCGGCGTCGGTCGCCTTCACGGTCGACACGACGGCACCAACCGTGAGCATCCAGACCAACCCGCTCAACCCCACCACCGCCACGTCAGGCACCTTCACGTTCAACCCGGCTGATGGTGGCTCCGGCCTCGCCAGCGTGCAGTGCAAGCTCGATGGTGCGAACTTCGCTCCGTGCGACTCGAATGGCAGCCAGGGGTTCTCGGGCCTCGCCGATGGCTCGCACACCTTCTCGGTTCGGGCAGTCGACCGTGCGGGCAACACGAGCACGACGGCCACCTACACCTGGCGGATCGACACCACGGCACCGGTCGCCACCCTCACCAACCCGGCCAACGGGTCGTTCACGAACGACACCACGCCGGCGATCACCGGTGTTGCGGGCATCGCCCTGGGCGACAACGCCACGGTCACCATCAACGTGTACGCCGGCCCGGCCGTTGCGGGCACGCCGATCGAGACGATCAGCAACGTGGCTGTCACCGCCGGCACCGGCGGCTTCAGCGCCACCACGGGCACGCTCGGCGTCGGCCAGTACACGGTGCAGGTGACGCAGGCCGATTCGCTGGGCAACAGCTCGCCGTCGGCGGCGCACACCTTCATCGTCGACCTCACGGCCCCGGTGATCGCACTCAGCAGCCCGGTCACCAACACCGCCACCGTCGACACCACACCCACCGTCAGCGGCACCGCCGGCATCGTCAGCGGCGACTTCTCGACGGTCAACGTGAAGGTGTACTCGGGCACGTCGGCCACCGGCACGCCGGTGCAGTCGCAGCTCACCACGCGCAGCAACGCCAACGGCGCCTACACGGTCGACCTGGCCACGCTGACCCGCGGTACCTACACGATCGTCTCCGAACAGCGCGATGCTGCTGGCAACCTCGGCATCTCGTCATCGACGGTCATCCGAGTCGCCAACGTGCCGACCATCACCCTGTTCGACCCGCAGACCGGCCCGGCGGGTACCGCCGTGCTGATCACCGGCCTCGACTTCACGTTCGCCACCGCCGTGGCCTTCAACGGCACCGCAGCACAGTTCACCGTCGTCGACGACACGTCGATCACCACGACAGTGCCGGTCGGCGCTACGAACGGGCCCATCACAGTCACCACCGGCGCCGGCACCGGCACGTCGACGACGAACTTCATCGTCGGCCTGCCCGCACCGACCATCGCCTCGTTCAGCCCGGCGTCGGGTGGCATCGGCACGTCGGTCACCATCCTCGGCGACAACTTCCAGTCTGGCTCCGAGGTGCGATTCAACGGCGCCCTTGCGACGAATGTGACCGTCAGCTCGCTGACGCAGATCATCGCCGTGGTGCCCGCAGGCACCACGACCGGCCCGATCACCGTCACCACCACCAGCGGCACCGGGACGAGCGCCACCAACTTCACGTTCGTCCCGCCGCCCACGGTGACCTCGTTCACTCCGCTGAGCGGCATCATCGGATCGTCGGTCACCGTGAGCGGCAGCAACCTGACCGGTGCGTCGGTGCGCTTCAACGGCACGCTGGCCGTCACCGTCACCGTGGCGAACAACGGCAACTCCCTCACGGCGGTCGTGCCGGCCGGTGCGACCACCGGCCAGATCTCGGTCACCACCACTGGCGGCACGGCCACCTCCACGGCCAGCTACCTGGTCCTGCCGGCCGTGACAAGCCTCGTGCCGGCCACTGGTCCGGTCACCGGAGGCACCACAGTGCTCATCAACGGCACGGGCTTCACCGGGGTCTCTGGCGTCACGTTCGGCGGCATCGCAGCGGTCAGCTTCGACGTCGTCAACAGCACGCAGATCTCCGCTGTGTCGCCCGCAACTGTCACGGTCGGCGTGGCGAACGTTCAGGTCACCACCGTGAGCGGCTCGTCGTCGACTGCGGTCACGGGTGACAACTACACGTACACCGCAGTAACCCCGAGCGTCACCTCGATCTCGCCCACGTCAGGCACCACCGCAGGCGGTACCCCGGTGACGATCGTTGGCTCGGGCTTCATCACCGGTGCCTCGGTTCGCTTCGGAAGCCTCCTCGCCACCAGCGTGGTGGTGGTAAGCCCGACCACGATCACCGCCGTGTCGCCGGCCACGACCACACCTGGCGTGGTGAGCGTTACGGTCGTCACCGGTGGCGGCACGTCGAACGGCGTGAACTACACCTACTCGGCGCCGGCCCCGACGATCACGACGATCGCCCCGACGACGGGCTCGACGGCAGGTGGCACGACAGTGACCATCACCGGCACCGGCTTCATCGCCGGCGCCAGCGTCTCGTTCGGCTCGCTCGCAGCGACGAACGTGACGGTGGTGTCGAACACCTCGATCACGGCAGTGTCACCGGCGTCGTCGACGGCGGGAATCGTCAGCGTGTCGGTCACCACGTCCGGTGGCACGTCGAATGGCGCGAACTTCACCTACACGGCTCCCACGCCGACGGTGACGGCACTGAGCCCGGCAACGGGATCGACGGTCGGCGGCACCATCGTGCAGGTCACAGGTACGGGCTTCCTCGCCAACTCGACGGTGGCCTTCGGCACGGCGACCGTGCCGGCCGGCAATGTCACGGTGAACTCGCAGACGTCGATCACGGTGACCTCGCCGGCAGTGCTGGCGGCTGGTGTCGTGAACGTCACCGTCACCACGGCGGGCGGCACGTCGGCGACCGGCGGCCAGGGCGACAACTACACCTACACGGCACCCGTCCCGGCGATCACGTCACTCTCGCCGACCTCGGGCACGACCAGTGGCGGGACGACGGTGACGATCAACGGCACCGGGTTCCTCACGGGCGCCACCGTGCGCTTCGGTGCGACGGCGGCCACGGGCGTCGTGGTGGTGAACCCGACCACGATCACGGCGGTGTCGCCGGCCACGCTGACAGCCGGGGTGGTGAACGTGACCGTCACCACGGCCGGCGGCACGTCGCTGACGGCAGCGACCACCGATGACTACACCTACGTGGCGCCGACGCCGACGATCACGGCGATCTCGCCGACGTCGGGCCCCACGGCGGGTGGCACGTCGGTGACCATCACGGGTACGGGCTTCGTCAACGGCGCCACGGTGCGCTTCGGCACCAATCTGTCGGCCACCGTCACCGTGAACTCGGCGACCTCGATCACGGCGGTGTCGCCGGCGTCGCTGACAGCCGGCCCGGTGACACTGACGGTCACCACCAGCGGCGGCACGGTGAACTTCTCCAGCTTCACCTACAACGCCACGGCGCCGACAGTGAGCTCCTTCAGCCCGACGTCGGGCGGGATCGGGTTCACCCTCGTCACCATCACCGGCACGAACTTCCTCACCGGTTCGACGGTGCGGTTCGGCACGAGTGCCTTCGTGCCTGCCCAGGTGCTCTCAACGACGCAGCTTCGAGTCACGGTGCCCACCGGCGCCACCACCGGCGCCATCACGGTGCAGACCGTGAACGGCCTCACCGGCACGAGCCGGTCGAACTTCACCGTCGTCGCACGCCCGGTGCTGTCGACGATGACGCCGATCAGCGGTCTCGTGGGCTCCACGGTGACGATCACCGGTACCAGCCTGCTGGGCGCCACAGTGAACTTCGGCGCTGTCCGAGTGACACCGACTGTCAACCGCACCGGTACCTCGCTCACGTTTGTCGTGCCGAGCGTCGCTGCCGGTCAGTACGTGGTCAGCGTGGAGACGGTGGGTGGCATCTCGGCCAACACACCGACCTTCACGGTGACAGCGGCGGCGCGGACGCAGTCGGCCTCGACCGGATCGGTACTCACGACCTTCGTGTACTGACCACCGCCCCGGTGGTGGGTGTCCATCGGAACACCCCCACCGGGGTCGGCGGCTGGAACGCCTAGCGAGTGGGCGACTCCGAGGGGCGGATCGCCGCAGATCGGCTGCGGTACTCGTCGACGTCGATCTCGCCACGAGCCAGTCGCTCGGCGAGGATCCGCTCGGCCGAGGCCAGCGGGCCGTCGTCCCGAGCGTCAGCGGTGCGTGCGCCGCCGCTGTCGGCGCCGCTGCCTGACCGTGCGGATCCACGGCCACGCAGCAGGCCGATGGCGGCCCAGAGTGCGCCGCCCCACAACAACACGAGTGCCGTGCTGGCGAGCAGCCACAGCCATGGGTGCCCGTGTCCGTCCATCCACTGCCGATGCATGATCATCATTCGCTCCTCATCTGGGGACGTCACGGTGACGACTCCACCGCCGGAATCGTGACGCCGCACGGTAGGAACGGCACTAGATCAGAGTGAGAAGGTCCTGCGGGGCAGTGTTGCTCAGGTGGCCTCGAAGGCCGCCGTGCGGAACCCGTACTCGTCGTCGGCTGCCTCGGGGATCGGATCGCTGTAGAACTCGATCGGGAAGCCCGTGGCGTCGTCGTACTCGGCGCGGAAGTCCTTCTGGCCGATTCGGTCGCGGATGACGGCGAACAAAGCCTCGGCGGTGCCGGCCACCATTCCGGCGGTCTCAGCAGGAACCGTCGAGCCGGCCCAGGCCGGATCCTGGGCGTCGGGGCCGAGCGTCATCGACGCCACGGTGCCGCCGACCACCACCACCAGGATCGGCCCGGCATAGGCCGGCATGCAGAAGCAGTTGTTGACCAGGGTGAATCGATAGTCGGTGATTCCCATCGACGACCACTGCTGCTCGGCGGCGTCGAGTGCGGCCAGCTGGCTCGCTGTCGTCGAGTCAGCCGAGGTGGTCACCGGAGCGACCGACGTACTCGATGAGGTCGGCGCCGTCGTTGACTCGACCACGGTGCCGGTGTTGGCTGGATCGGTCGACTGAAGGGTGCCGCAGCCCGACAATCCGATGGCTGTCGCAGCGGTGACGACCAGGTGACAGACGATGCGACCCTGCATGCCGTTCGGACGATAACCCGTATCGGATGGTTCCCGCCGCCGACGTCTCACGGTGTCGGGTCGGCGTCGAGGCGCACCACGGTGCCGAGCACGCCATCGATGGTGAAGTCTTCGATGCAGCCGATCACCCTGCGCTGCGCCGTTCGCCCCAGCGCCTGGTCGATGCGCAGGGTCACCCGGTCGCCATCGGCGGCGAGCACCGCGGCGTGGGGAAGGCTGTCGAGTCGCTCGCGGCAGATGCCCCAGATTGCGGTAGCGACGTCGGCGGGCTGACGCTCCCGTCGTGACCGCACTGCGATCTCCAGCACGGTCTGGCCACCCGTGCCCGTGTCGGGAATGCTCTGGGTGAGCCGTCGAACCGATTCGATCCCGATGCCGGCCACGGCGAGGAGCACTGCCGCGAGGAATGCGGCCGTGCGCCGTCGCCGGGATGCCGCCGGTGTCAGTGTCGATGCCGGCCCATCGAGTGATGGGGCTGCGCCTGTGGCGAGCGGCATGGTGAGCGGCGCCGATCGTGCCGTGATGCGATCGACCGAGCCCCCAGCGACGACACCGGCAATCCGCTCGACCAGCCATGCAACCGCTGAGAGAATCATGCCCGTGCCCAGCAGCACTGGGACGAACACGCCGATCCGCCCTGAGTCGGCACGGAGCCACTCGAAGTGGCGCTGCGCCCGCTGCTCGCCGGCTGCCTGCAGCGCAGCGAGCACGCTCTCATCGAATTCGTTGCCGCTGCCGCTGCCAATGCCATCGGCAACGCCGTCGACGCCATCTCCAGTAGATGGATTGACCACCACGACGCTGGTGCGTGCCGAGAGATCGCGAAGGCGGCTGGCGATCACCGCAGTCGATACCACCTGCAGCATGGCGATGAACACCGTCGCAGCGACGATGGCCCGGTTCCATTCCCATCGAGCGAGGTACACCACCACGTACACGCCAGCAGCGGTGAGCACGATGCCGCTGGCGACGGTGGCCACCCGGCTGACAACTCTCGTGGCCAGTGACGGAGTTTCCGAGCTGTGGTTCACGACGCCTGCCGGACGGAGGAGACGCGCTCGCGTCCGTGGTGGCCGGTCAGTCGATCGCCGTCGTCGACGATCTCGACCACTCCGGTGCCGCCGTCGACAGCGAGGGGCGTGCCGGGCGGAAACCGACGACGGGCATCGGGCACTGCGACGACACACGGCACGCCGTACTCTCGGGCAAGGATCGCGAGGTGTGAGAGCACGCTGCCCGATTCGGCCACCACGCCCGCCAGTAGTGGCAGTAGGGGAGCGAGCGCAGGTTCCAGGAACTCGGTCACCAGGACCGGCCGGCCGTCGATCGACGTGTTGGTGGCATCAACCCCGCCGCTGTCGGTTCGTGCCGTCGACCTGGAGGATGCGGCGATCTCTCGCAGGCGAGTCACGTCGACGGACGAGCCGACGCCGCGCCCCCCGCCCGCACCGATGCCTGAGCGCACCCCGATCCGGCCGGGCGACAGCGGAACGACGGTGCCGTCGACCGCCAGCGTGAACGCCGCAGGAAGCGATCTGCTGGCATCGGGCGACTGGCGCAAACCGAAGTCGACCGGTAGCGATGCGGAACGACAGAGCTCGTCGACCTCGTCGAGTGAGAGCTGGGCGATGGCGGCGGCGGCTGGCAGGGTGCCCCGCATCTCTGCACGATGGCCGATCTCACGGGCCGCCCTGCACTGCAGCTCGTGCAGCCATCGAACCCGAAGCCGCAGCGCATCACGCAGGGAGAGGTCGTCCACTGTGGTTCCCTCCGGCGCCATGTGTGATGACGTGACGCTGTGCTCGGGCAGCGATGGCTGCATGACGATCGACGGTGCCGTCAGTGAGAGCACCTCAGGTCGCACTGCCGCGATCTCGTCGTCGGGAATCTCCCCCTCGCGTGCCTCATGGAGTGCCCGCATGGCGAGCATCGGCATCGGCACGGCGCCTTTCGACTCGAGGAGCATGCCGGTGAGCATCTCGTAGCTGTGCACTGTCGTGAGCTCGAGCCGGGATCGACGCAGGAGCTCGACCAGCTCGTCATCACGCTGGGAGCCGACGCGTGACACCGCAGCGAGATGCTCATCGGCCGACTGAACGACGATCGCTGCGAGTGTGGGGAGTGCCGCCCGTAGCCGGCCCACACGCCACGCCGTCGAGAGACGGCGAATGACGCGCCGCGGCGAGACGAGACGCCGTAGCCGGCTCGACTGGTCACCCTCGACGAGATCGAGATCGACCACCATCCAGTCAGCCACTGTCGTGGCTACAGCCGACTGCTGCAGGGCCTGCTCGGTGGCCGTACCGGTGGCGCGCAGGGCGCGAACCAGGCCATTGCGCAGCGGTTCGACCCAGAGATCGGCCTCGAGTCGGCGCAGCGGATGCGGAAACGTCTCGGCGACCGGGCCTCTCCCGAGCCGAGCGTGGTGACCGGGCGGCAACTGATGCAGCGCGGTCACAGGCCGTGATTGCAGTACCCACAGCGAGCCATCCATGTCCACCGCCCACTCCAGGTCCTGCGGGCGGCCGAACGCGGATTCGGTCGTTCTCGCGATGTCGGCCAACCGTCGACGAAGCGCGTAGCGCAGTGCGCGGGGCAACGGCGTCGTCGGCCCCGATGGGGCGGAAGCCGCTCCGGACGGTGCGCTGTGATCAACCGCGTGCTGGCGAACGAGTCGGCCGTGTCGCGTGAGGGCCGCATGGGCGGCGGTGGAGCGTCCGCTGACGAGCGAGTCAGGCCGGCCATCGACCCACTCGACCACGATCCGATCAAGTCGGCCGTCGACTGGATCAGCCCCGAATAGAACACCGCCCACACGCGCCGCCACCTGTCGCTGCACGAGCACCGCCATGGGTGCCTGCTCGTCGACGGCACGACCCGACTCGACCACTGTCGAGACCGCCGACGTGAGTGACTCCCACCCTCGAACGTCCAGGATCGACGTGAAACGACCGGCCATCGACGAGTGCGCAGCATCTTCGACGGTCGACGACGAGCGCACGACCAGCGGCGTGCTGAGGTCGCCGCCGAGCCGCCGCCACTGGTCGAGCAGCGCGCCCTGCAGCACTGCCGAGTCGATGCCGCTGGCGATGCCGGCGGTAGTGATCACGAACCCCTCCACCACGGGAAGGCCGAGCGCTGCGAGGCGAGCGATGTTTGCTGCCTTGGCACCGGCCGCTGCCGGATCGGCGGCGAGGGGATCGGTGAGCGCGATGACCGCGGGCACTGCTGCTGCGGGGGTATCTCTCGGCTCGACTGCAGCGGACGACACGGCCGCAACGTACCGATCGGTCAGGCAGCGGTCGGGGTCCGACCGGCCCTTTGCACGCGGACGAGTTGTCGGCACGCTCGTCGGCATGAACGTACGAGTGCTCCGTGCGCGCAGGCGCCTCCCACACATCGACCTCCGCCGAACAACGCGCAGGCGGCGCTCGTGGCGAGGATGGTCACCTCCTCGATCTGCAGCGCTTCCTGCCTGGCCGTCACGCCGGCCGCGGCGCACGTGGTGGCGATGGGGTGCGATCGCGGTAGGCGCCTGCATCGCCTTCGCAGTCGCTGCCGCCTTCCTGTCGTACCGCCGACAGATCTTCTCCTACCTCACCCACTGGAAGGGCGGTCCCAGCAGCACCTGGCCGTATGCCCCGCATGGCGAACCACCGACGGTGCATCTCGCAGTCGTCGGCGACACCGGCGACTCGGGAACTGATGTCGAGTCAACCGCCGACACCATCGACGTGATCGGCAGGCGAGAGCCCTTCGATGCGCTGCTGCTGCTCGGAGACATGATCTACCCGGACGGCGATCCGGCGCTGCTCGACGTGCGGGTCTTCGAGCCCTTCGACGGTGTGCTCTCCGAGGGCACCGACCTGCTGGCGGTGCTGGGAAATCACGATGTCTCGCTCGAGAAGGGCGACGAGATCATGCAGCGCCTCGGTATGCCTGGCCGCTGGTGGCAGCGGGTGATCGGCGATGTGACGATCATCGGCCTCGACTCGACGAGGGTCGACGACCCTGACCAGCTCGCATTCCTTGAACGGTCGCTCGAGGCTGCCGATACGACGTGGACCATCGTGGCGCTTCATCATCCGCCCTACTCCTCCGGCTACCAGGGGTCGAGCACAGATGTCCGTCGGGCGTTCTCGCCGCTCTTTGAGCGCTATGGCGTGCAGCTCGTGCTCTCCGGCCACGACCACGACTACCAGCGCAGCGAGATGATCAATGGCGTCACGTACGTGGTGAGTGGCGCCGGATCCGGACGCCGGCTCACCGGCACGGAGTCATTCACCGAGGTGGCGTACGCATTCGTGCACTTCCTCGACATCGCGGCCTACGACGACCGGATCGTGGTGCGTGCCGTGGCCTCGAACGGCAAGGTTGCAGACGAATTCGAACTGGTGCCGGCTGGCGTGCCGTGAGCTCGCATTCTGCCGGCTGACTGCGCATGCCAGCGGGTTGTCGCTCCCATCCGGGCCGCCTGCCCCTCGCACCGTCGCCGCCGTTCGCGCATCATGGTCCTCGTAGCCACAGGGCCGTCGATTCGTCGGCGACCGATGGCTCCCCACCGTGGACTGCATCGTGGGGGTCATCCGACAAGGGTTTCGGCGCCCATCGGATCAGACACGCTCAGCGCCGCCCGGTTGCCGAAGCCGGGCGGCGTCTGCGCGTCTGGGGCATTCCAGCCACGCAGACGTTCTGCCTGCGTGCCGAGATGCCGCTCCTGACGGTCATGGTGCGCTGTGCGAGACTCTCGGCCGAGCACGCAGGACGGAAGCCGACTGCGATGGGGAGTGAGCATGCCTGAGCCGAAGCGGTCGCCGTTCCACCCGTATGCCGGTCGATTCGCCGTGCATCCGGTGATGCCGAGCACCGGCATCTCGCGTGAGCAACTGCTCGACGAGGTCACGCAGATGGCCCGCGAGGAGGATGCGCGAGGGGATGCAGGCCGGGTGAGCGGATCGATCTACTCGGGCGACCACGAGCACTACGCATTCCTGGCTCAGGTGTTCGAGCGCTTCGCGCATGCGAACGTCATCCAGCGCGACATGTATCCGAGTGCCACCAAGATGGAAGCTGAGATCGTCGCCATGACCGCCGAGCTGCTGCACGGCAATGCCGTCGGCGACCAGCGCGACTGCGGAGGAACTGTCACGTCAGGCGGGACAGAGAGCCTCCTCACCGCGATGCTCGCCTACCGCGAGCGCGGCCGTTCGATGGGCATCAGCGAGCCAGAGGTGATCATTCCCGTCACCGGCCATCCAGGCATGCACAAGGGATTCGACTACTTCGGCATCAGGCCGGTCGTTGCGCCAGTGGACGACCAGGGAGCGGTCGACATCGACTGGGTGCGCACGCACATCACGCCGAACACCGTCGCCCTCGTCGGATCGGCCGGCACATATCCGCACGGCGTCGTCGATCCCATCCCGCAACTCGGCCAGCTCGCCCTCGACCACGACCTCGGACTCCACGTCGACGGCTGCCTCGGCGGATTCATCCTGATGTGGGCCGACGACTGCGGCTATCCGGTCACGCCCTTCGACTTCTCGGTGCCCGGCGTGACGTCGATCTCGATCGACACCCACAAGTACGGCTTCGGCTTCAAGGGCAGCTCGGTGGTGATCTTCAAGCCCCACACGCTCCGCCGATACCACTACTACGTCATGAACGGGTGGCCTGGCGGTCTGTACGGATCGCCGGGAATCGCCGGCAGCAGGTCGGGCGGCATCATCGCATCGACGTGGGCGGCGATGCTGAGCCTCGGCAAGGACGGCTACCGGGCGATCGCCGGTGACATCTTCGCCACGGCGGCAAAGGTGAAGGACGCCGTCCGGCGCCACCCCGAACTGGCGCTGATCGGCGAGTCGCGTTTCATGGCGGCATTCCGAGCCAACCCCGACGTCGACCATCCCATCGACGTGTACCACGTCAACGACGCCCTCGCCGACAGAGGCTGGCGGATGAACGGCGCCCAGCTGCCGCCCGCCCTGCACTTCACGATCACCCGGCCCAACACGATGCCTGGCGTCGCCGAGGCGTTCGCCGAGGATCTCGCAGCAGCGGTCGAGTATGCGCGTCATCCGGCGTCGCCGATGCCGCGCAGTGGCGCCTTCTACGGTTCCGGCGGGCGGACCGTCGACCCGTCGAAGAACACCGAGACCCGCTTCGAGTGGTTCGACGCGATGTACGACGTCGGCCCGCTCGACTGAGCGGTCGTCGACAGGGTCAGCCGACCAGCGACGCCACCGGTGTGCCCAGCCAACCGGCCTCCCGTCGCGCCCAGTACTCGGTGCGCAGTCGCTGTGAGACGGGCCCAGGTCCCTCGCCGTGGGCGAGCGGGCGCCCGTCGACGGCCGCGACGGGCATGATGCCGCCCGCCGTGCTGCTGAGGAATGCCTCGTCGGCAGTGCGGAGGTCATCAGGTGACAGGTCGGCTTCGGCGGCATCGATGCCGAGCAGCCCGCAGAGCTCGAGGACGGTGCGCCGCGTGATGCCCTCGAGTGCATTGCCGCGCGGGGTGCGAACCCGACCGCCGGAGACGACGAATACGTTGAACCCGGCACCCTCCGACAGCAGTCCGTCGGGGGTGCAGAGCACCGCGTTGTCGGCGCCGCGGTCGAGACCCTCGAGCAGCCCCTTGGTGAGGTCGAGCCAGTTGAAGTTCTTCATCGTCGGGTCGACGGCCTCCTTCGGGGTGCGCCGATTGCCGACGGCGACAGCCAAGTCGATGCCCTCGTCCTGTCGTTCTGGCCGCACGATCCAGATGTACGGCATCGCGTATGCGTAGAACGTGTTGGTGCACTGGCGGGGATCTCGCACCGCAGGATTGAGGTACGGGCCGCGGGTCGAGAACATCTGCACGAAGGCTGCATCGAGGCCGGCGCGATGGGTGCACTCGGCGAGGATGCGGCGGATGTCGTCGTGGCTGACCGGCGGGGCGAGCCGGCCCTTCTCGCACGATCGGAAGAACCGCTCGATGTGGTCGTCGAGGCGGAAGAAGTGGCCACCCCACACAGATGTGGTGTCGTAGACGGCGTCGCCGCGTAGGAAGCCGGGGTCGAGCATCGGGATCGACGCCTCGGCCAGCGGCACGAACCTGCCGTTGAGCCAGCAGATGCCGGTCGGTGCCGCAGCGGTGGCTGTCGTCGTCATCTGGGTTCCTCCGGGGTCGCCGAATCGGGAGAGGTGGGGAGTGGCCGAAGGAGTGCGCCGAGGTACAGGGCGACGGCCTCCTTGGTCTCGGTGATCATCTGCGGATCACCCTCAGGATCGATCCGGAATGCCAGGTCGAGTCCCTTGTCGACGAGTCCCACGTACAGCCTCATCGCCATGGTCGGGTCGTCGCAGTCGAGGTACTGGCCGCTGTCGCGTCGCATCCGCTCAAGGAGGAGGCGTACGTGCTCCTCGTCGCTCTCCTGCATCGTGGCGAGCATCTCGGGGCTGACGAACTGCGAGAGATAGAGCGAGCGGAAGCCCGGTGCAGTGCGGTAGAGCTCGGCGATGGCATCGATGACGGCCCATGAGGCGGTGACGAAGTCGGAGCCTGCGTGACGGTCGCGTGCCTCGAAGGCAACGACGTCGAGGCGTGCGATCGACCGGCGGACGATGGCGTCGAAGATTGCCGACCGGTCGCGGAAGTACGAGTAGATACTGCCGACGGAGATCCCGGCATGCTCGGCGATGAGCGTGGTGGTGACCGACTCGGCACCGCACGAGTCGACGAGGGCTGCCGCCGTGTCGATGATGAGGTCGATCCGCTCGCGGCTGCGCGCCTGCACCGGCTGGCGCCTGCGCTGACGTGCAGACGTGCGCTCGACGGTCGTTGCAGGAGGAACCACGGACGAGAGTCTCCCAGAAAATGCCGTGACGTGAAAGATGTTCACATTCGAGTCGGCGAGGGGGCACCTCGTCCGCGGCGGCCGGTCAGTTCGAGACGGCGATCAGGGTCCACACGACGGTGACCACGCCGAGGTGCGCAGCGACGGCGATGAGCGACAGTCGGCCGCCGCCCAGTCGCCGTGCCCTGACCGCCCACCAGAGTCCGGCGTACGAGGGGGCGGCCAGGATGATGCCGTTGGCGAGAACCCTCACCACCCACCCGTAGGCACCCTGTTCGGCAATCGGCTCCGACCCGTCGAGATCTCGGGCGTTCAGCATCCAGAAGCCGACGAGGCCGCCGACGGCTGCCGACACGGCGAGCGCCGGCAGCATCAGCAGTGACCGTCGGGTGAGCACAGCGGCGAATGCTCCGGGAGTTGCGTAGTGCGAGCGGATAGGGCTCATCGTGCGCACGTGCCAGGGCGTTGACGAGGGCAGATCGTCCCTGCCATCGGGTCAGTTTGTCGTTCGCTCGCCGATCACCGCAGTGAGTGTGAGCTGGCGCTCGCCGCGCAGCACGATGAGGCGGACCTCCGTGCCGGGAGCGGTGTCGCGGATGAATGCAACGAGGGCACCCAGTCCGGTGATGGGCCGGTCGTCGGCTCGGATCACGATGTCGCCGACGCGGATGCCGGCATCGTCGGCAGGCGACCCGTCGCTCACATCGGCGATGATCGCACCTGCGCCACCGTCACTGCGCTCGTCGATCCCGACGCCGAGGAATCCCTCGATGATGGGTGTACCTGCCGCCTGGCGGCGGAGCTGCTCGATCTCGAACAGCAGCTCGCGGGCTGAGATTGCAAAGCCGACATTGCTGGCTGCAGTCGACATGCCACCTGTCGCCACTGCGGTGTTGATGCCCACGACCTCGCCGCGGGCATTGACGAGCGGGCCGCCGGAGTTCCCGGACGAGATGGCAGCGTCGGTCTGAAGGAGTCCGTCGAGCGCGCCCTCATCGGTGATCAGCGTGCGGTCGACCGCCGAGATCACGCCGGCAGTGACGGTGGCGCCGCCGTCGAGTCCCAGAGCGAACCCGATGGCGATCACCGGGTCGCCGACGTCGATGCTCGCGGGATCGGCGATTGTCGCCGGGACGACTGCAGCACCCTCGACTCTGAGCAGCGCCAGATCGTTGTTCGGATCGGCGGCAAGCACGTCGACCACGACCGGCTCGGTGCTGCCCGCGAATCGGATGCGGACCTCCTCGGCATCTGCCACGACGTGCTCGTTGGTGATGATCTCACCGTCGTTGGTGATCACCACGCCGCTCCCGATGCCGGCCTGTTGCCCGTCGACCATTGCGATGACCGAGACCACGCTGGGGCCGACCTTGTTGGCGATTGCGCCCACATCAAGACCTTCGACGGTGGATGCGTCGGCAGGTTCGTCGTCGTCAGTCGACGCGGTCTCTGCAGTTGTGCCCACGCTGATGGGGCGGTTGTTGCTGACCGTGCTGGAATCGCGGAGACCGCTGCCGATGGCGCCGCCAAGCAGGCCAATCGGCAGTGAGAGTGTCGCCGCAAGGACGACCCATCCCCACGGCCGCCGCGCAGGCGGCACCACCGGCGGTGCGAGCGGCGGCGGGGGATAGGCCTGTGGTGCGATCGGCATCGTCACTGCAACACGTGGTCGAGGCGGTGCGGAAGGCGGCAGGGACTGGGTGCCCGGCGAGCCCTGAGGGGGGATGAACTCGTCCATAGGAACCTCCGAGTGAGGGAGTACAGATGAGTATGTAGCAGCGGACGCACCGGATGCCATCCCGAGCGCCTGACTCCGCCCGAGTTCTCACCCAACTCTCACCGTAGGTGCTGCCTGAAGCGGTCAGGATGCCAGGGGCTGCGGCTGGTCGACGCCGTCGGACGGGGCCCGCCGGCTGATCGACCAGTGGATGACCGTGCCGATGCCAGGCACCGACTCGCAGCGGCAGTCACCGCCGAGCGAGGCCGCCCGGCTGCGGAGGTTGGCGAGGCCGTCGCCCTGGGGCGCCGACGCAGCGAAGCCGACCCCGTTGTCGTGAACCGAGAAGGCAACCGATTCATCGCTCACCTGGAGCGCCACGGCAACCGTGGTGGCGTGCGAGTGACGGGCAGCATTCGAGAGTGCCTCGCGCAGGGCCAGCTCGAGATGCTCGACAAGCCGCTGATCGTCGAGCATCTCGTCGAGGTCGCCGATCACCGTGAGCGTCGGTACCGACGGCAGCGTGGCGCCGAATTCGGCAACGAGCCCGCTGATCCGGGTCGACGGGCTGCCGAGCGACCGACGACGGAGGTCGAAGACTGTCGACCTCAACTGGCTCACAACGTGGTCGAGGCCGTCGATGGCATTCTCAATCCGCTGCCGGAGTGGCTCGGGCGACTCGAGCGCAAGCGCAGCGAGCGTCAGCGAGGTGGCGAAGACGGTCTGGATGGCGCCGTCATGCAGATCCCGCGCCACCCGCTTGCGATCCTCGGCGAGTGCATCACGCATCTCGCACGCGCGACGCATGTCGATTGGCTGCTCTGCCGGACCGGTGTCGATCAGGACGACAAGCTGGCGGTGTCAGGAGTCGACCTCCGAGGCGTGGGCTGTCAGCACCCGGTCGACGCCGCTGGACGACCTCATCGTGACAACTGCCGAGGATGATCCGTTGGGATGGGGAAGTGGCGGCCGTCGATACCCGACGACGAAGCGTGCGGCCACATCGCCCACCGGTACGTCGAGCTCGGCGAGCGACCCGATGCCGAACATCTCGAGGGCTGCGCTATTTGCATAGGTGATCCGATCGTGGAGATGATCGATCACGATCGCTCCGTCGATCATCCCGTCGAGCAGGTAATTGCCCGACCCGCGGTCGAAGGTGTCGTCGACAGGCCGGGCGCCGTGTCGAGTTGCAGCTACCGCTGCGCCGAGCACGCCCGCGACTGCCTCGATGGTCAACCGTGTCACCTCGTCGAACTCCTGCGGCCGGTCGAACGGGATTGC
>JBJOMQ010000034.1:0-16102 GCA_046052275.1 Actinomycetota bacterium
ATACTCCCACTGCCACGCCGAGGGTCACACTGGCGCTGACGACCTGGCGAACTGCGGGATCGCCGAGGAGCGGCGTAGGCCGTTTCCCCGTGTCGGGCGACGGTGACGACGTCATGGCCGGCGGCCGGCGAGCCACACCACGCCGAGCGGCGGCACGTCGACGCCCGCCGACGCAGGCTGGCCCTGCCACGGGATGTCGGTCGATGCATCGACCGACGCCGTGCCGGCGGCGTCGTAGCCGCCGAAGCCGCTGCCGCCCCACGCCGGTGAGTCGGTGTCGAGCACGCGCTGCCATTCGCCACCCCACGGAAGGCCAACGAGGTAGCCGCGCCGCGGCACCGGCGTGAAGTTGGCCACGCAGGCAACGGCTGTGCCGCCGGCGTATCCCCATCTGAGGAAGGCGTACACCGAGTGCGGTGCGTCGTCGGCAGCAAGCCACTGGAACCCGGTGGGCTCGTGATCACGCTCGTAGAGCGCAGGCCACGATGCAGCGAGCCGGTTCAGCTCGGCGAGCAGGTCGCGCACTCCACGGTGCGCTGCGTGGTCGAGCAGGTGCCACGGAAGGCCTGCCGACTCGTTCCACTCGCTGAACGGCGCCAGCTCGGAGCCCATGAACAGCAGCGGAGCACCCGGCATCGCCCACATCCATGCAAGTAAGGACCGCAGCGTTGCGAAGCGCTGCCAGTCGTCACCGGGCAGCTTGCCGAGCAGGCTGCCCTTGCCGTGCACCACCTCGTCGTGGCTGATGGGCAGCACGAATCGCTCGCTGAAGGCGTACAGGAGGCCAAAGGTGAGGTCGCGGTGGTGCCACTGGCGATGGACGGGATCGTGGCTGACGTAGCCGAGGGTGTCGTGCATCCAGCCCATGTTCCACTTGTGCGTGAACCCGAGTCCGCCGTGCTCGACGGGGTGGGTCACCTTCGGCCACGCGGTGCTCTCCTCAGCGATCAGCAGCGCGCTCGGGTGCAGCTCTCGCACCACGGTGGTCATCTCACGCAGGAAGGCGATGGCCTCGAGGTTCTCGCGTCCGCCCTCGCGATTCGGCACCCAGCCACCCGCAGGGCGCGAGTAGTCGAGGTACAGCATGCTCGCCACTGCGTCGACGCGCAGGCCGTCGACATGGAACTCGTCGAGCCAGTACAGGGCGTTGGCAACGAGGAAGTTGCGCACCTCGTTCCGCCCGTAGTTGAACACGAGCGTGCCCCAGTCGGGATGCTCGCCCTGCCGCGGATCGGCGTGCTCGTACAGCGAGCTGCCGTCGAACCTTGCAAGGCTCCAGTCGTCGCGGGGGAAGTGTGCCGGAACCCAGTCGAGGATCACGCCGATGCCACGACTGTGCAGGATGTCGATGAACGCACGGAAGTCGTCGGGGCTGCCGTACCGCGACGTCGGCGAGTAGTAGCCGGTGACCTGATAGCCCCACGAGCCACCAAAGGGATGCTCGGCCACTGGCAGCAGCTCGACGTGGGTGAATCCGAGGGCACTGACGTGCTCGGCAAGGCTCTCGGCGATCTCGCGGTACGACTGGAGGTCGTAGCGCCACGAGCCGAGGTGCACCTCGTAGATCCGAAGCGGGGCTCCTGGCGCAGCACTGCGACGCGCCATCCACTGCGCGTCACTCCAGTGGTGCCGACTCGCTGCAGGGACGACGCTCGCCGAGGCCGGAGGCCGCTCGGACCAGCGGGCCATCGGGTCGGCCTTCAGGACCGTACGGCCCGAGCGGTCGACGACGGCGAACTTGTAGGTGTGGCCGGGGCGAGCGGCGGCGACGACTCCGCACCAGACCCCAGAGGCGCCCTGCGGTTCGAGCGGCGTGCCATCGGCCCAGCCGTTCCATTCGCCGCAGGCGAAGACCTGCTCGGCATTGGGCGCCCACACGGCGAAGCGGATGCCGGCCTCGTCGTCGGACCCTGCCGGCTGCGGCCCGAGTACTTCCCAGAGCCTCCGGTGGCTGCCCTCGCCAAGGAGGTGGAGGTCGAGTTCGCCGAGCAGCACGGCGAGAGCGTAGCCACGGCACCCGCAGCACCACCGGCCTGCACTGCGCCTCCCGGACGCACACGCAGTCACGCGGGGAGTGGCCCCTGAGCCGCCCCGAGTCGGGACTACGTTGCCGTCGTGCGAGTGCTGATGCTGTCGTGGGAATACCCGCCGCATCTCATCGGTGGCATCGCCACTCATGTCGAGGGCGTCGCAACGGCACTTGCCCGCGCCGGTCACGAGGTCGTCGTCTGCACGGCCGCCGCCGGCGGTGACGAGGACTCCGACAGTGTCGTCGACGGGGTGCGGGTGCTGCGCGCCGACATCAGCCTTCCGTGGTTGCCCGACGACGAGTTCGTCGCACGCACGATCTCGGTCAACAGCCACCTGGTGCGGATCACCGAGCGTCTCGCAGGCTGGAGGCCCGACGTCGTCCACGCACACGACTGGCTCACGGCGTGGGCCGCCGACTCGCTGCGCGCGCTGCACGGCGTTCCGATGGTCGCCACGGTGCACGCAACTGAACGAGGTCGGCACGGCGGCCACCTTCCGCCGGGACTGCCAGGCACCGTGAACTCGGCCGAGTGGTGGCTCACGTATCAGGCGCGCTGTGTCATCGCCTGCTCTCGGTACATGGTGCGCGAGGTGATCGACGGCTTCGACCTGCCCCCTGAGAAGGTGCACCTCGTGCCGAACGGCATCGACGTGGCGCGATGGACGACGGGCCAGGCGGGTGCGGTCGGGCGCGACCCGCTGGTCGTCGCCTGGGGCAGGGTGCAGTACGAGAAGGGGTTCCAGGTGCTGGTTCGGGCTGTCGCCGAGCTGCGCCACCGTGTGCCGGGCCTCCGCTGCGTCATCGCCGGCCGCGGCACCTACCTGCCCGACTTGCAGGGCCAGATCGATGTCGACGGGGTCGGCGACATCGTGCACCTGGCCGGCTTCATGCCGGACGACGACCTGCGGGCGCTGCTCGCCGACGCTGCGTGCGTGGTGATCCCGTCGCTGTACGAGCCGTTCGGCATCGTCGCCCTCGAGGGCATGGCCGCAGGTGCCCCGGTGGTGGTGGCCCGCACGGGCGGCCTCGCCGAGATCGTCGCCGGCACGGGCGCCGGGCAGCTGTTCGAGCCCGGCAGCGCGCACGACCTGGCAGCGGCGATCGAGCGGGTCCTGTCCGATCCCGAGGCCGCCGAGCACATGCGCACTGAGGCGGCGGCACTGCTGCGCCGCACGTACTCGTGGGATGCCGTCGCCGCCGCCACACTGCGTGTCTACGAGACGGCTGCGGTCTGACTCGATCCATCTCACGGCCGCGTCACCACGAGTCGCCGTCCGCCGAGGAGATGTACCTAAGATGAACACTGCGATGGCGGCGAAGAAGCGTGGACGACGATCTGCAACGGAGGCAGGGGCGCTGTCGCGCGAGGCGTTCACCCGTGCCGCCCGCGAGATCGTCGAGGCACACGGAGTCCAGGCCTATTCGGCCCGATCGCTGGCCGACCACCTCGGCGTCGACCCCACCGCCGTCTACCGATACTTCCCGTCGATCGACGGCGTGCTGTCGAGTGTCGTCGACGAACTGCTCGACGGTATCGAACTGCCCGACAGCGGCTCCCCCCGGCAGCGGGTCGAGTCGTTCCTCATCGCCGTCCACGAGCGTTTCTACGACCACCCGAATCTCGTGCCGCTGCTGCTCATCAGTCGCGACACGCTCCCAGAGACCGAGTCGCTCGGCAGGGCGGGCGTAGCGCTACTCGACTCGATGGGACTGCGCGGCGACGACCTCGCGCTGTGCCATCGACTTCTCGAGTCGTATCTCGTCGGCATGCACGCCTTCGACCTCGGAGGGGCGCCCACGCACCTCGAGGTGCGACGGGCCCGGCTCCGCCGTATCGACCACCCCGATATCGACCGTGCCGCCGCCTCCCTCGAGGCAGTCGACGAACTCAACCGGCGTTCGTTCCTGACGGGTCTCCGGCTCCTGCTCGACTACTGCGAGTCGCTGGCCGCCAAGAGCACGTAGGTGCCGCGCGCCGCCGTCTCGCCGCCGGTGCGACGGTGGTCACAGCTCCCGACAGCCGAGACGGTGTCGGTACCCGCGCACTAACGTCGCCGGGATGCGAGCGGTTCGGCAATTCAACGTGGTGCCCGCCATCCCAGCGACGCTCCACCCCCTGTACGAGCTCGCCGCCAACCTCCACTGGACGTGGGACAGCGAGACACGAGCCCTGTTCCGCAGCCTCGACCCGGCTGCGTGGAAGGCCACTGGCGAGGACCCGCTCCACGTCATCGCTGCCGTTAGCCCTGCCCGGTGGGCCGAACTCGCCGCTGATGAGGCGACGGCCGCAGCGACTGCGGCGGCTGCGTCACGCCTGCACGATGCCGTCACGGCGCCGCGCTGGTTCCAGGGCCGCGGGGGATCACCACTCGGCCTCGTCGCCTACTTCTCGCCCGAGTTCGGGATCAGCGAGACCGTGCCGCAGTACTCGGGAGGGCTCGGCGTCCTCGCAGGCGACCACCTGAAGGCGTCGAGCGATCTCGGCATCCCCCTCGTCGGCGTGGGACTGCTGTACGCCGAGGGCTACTTCCGCCAGCGGCTGAACGCCGACGGCTGGCAGGAGGAGCGATATCCACGCCTCGAGCCCGCTCACCTCGCCGCCCAGCACACCGGTGTGACGATCACGGTCGAACTCGGCGACGAGCCGGTGAGGGCGAATGTGTGGCGCCTCGACGTTGGCCGCACCCCGCTGCTGCTGCTCGACACGCTGGTCGAGGGCAACAGCGACGCCGGTGCGGCAGTGACGAACCGCCTCTACGGCGGCGACCGCGAGCACCGGCTTCGCCAGGAGATCCTGCTCGGCATCGGTGGCGTGCGCGCCCTGCGTGCGCTGGGCCACGACCCGCAGGTGTTCCACACCAACGAGGGACATGCCGGCTTCCTCGCCTTCGAGCGGATCCGCGAGATGGTCGACACCGGACTCACCTTCACCGAGGCGGTCGAGGCGGTGCGTGCCGGCGGCGTATTCACCACGCATACGCCAGTGCCGGCCGGTATCGACGTCTTCCCACGCGGGCTGATCGAGAAGTACTTCGCGCCGTTCGCAGCGCGGTGCGGTGTGTCGCTCGATCACCTGATGCGCATCGGCATGCGCAGCGACGACGACGGCGAGTTCAACATGGCGGTAATGGGACTGCGCCTCAGCGCACGCAGCAATGGCGTTGCCCGGCTCCATGGCGATGTGAGCCGCCGGATGTTCGCTGATCTCTGGCCTGATGCACCCGTCGCCGAGGTGCCCATCACCTCGATCACGAATGGCGTGCATGCCCACACCTGGGTAGGCGACCATGTCGCCCCGCTCCTTGCGCGCAGCGTCGGCCCGGTATGGGACGGCGCCGACGCCGATTCATGGCGCGGCGTCGACTCGCTATCGCCGTCGGAGATCTGGGAGGCGCGCACCGCTGGCCGTGCCGAACTGGTGTCGTTCGTGCGCACGAAGATGGGCGAGGCGCTGCTCGACCCGAGAGCTCTGACAATCGGCTTCGCCCGGCGATTCGCCACCTACAAGCGGGCGACGCTGCTGCTGAGCCAGCCAGAGCGGCTGCAGGCGCTCCTGCTGTCGGCCGAGCGCCCGGTGCAGTTCGTCTTTGCCGGCAAGGCCCACCCGGCCGACCACCCCGGCAAGGAGATGATCCGCGAGATCGAGCTCTTCGCCCGGCGGCTCGACCTGCGGCATCGGTTCGTGTTCCTACCCGACTACGACATGGCGATTGCCCGGCGCATGTACCGCGGCGCCGATGTCTGGCTCAACAATCCTCGCCGACCGCTCGAGGCATGCGGCACGAGCGGCATGAAGGCCGCATTGAACGGTTCGCTGAACTGCAGCATCCTCGACGGATGGTGGGACGAGTGCTTCGACGGCCACAACGGCTGGGCGATCGTCTCGGCCAATGACGACCCCGATCCGGTCCGACGCGACGAACGCGAGGCGAACAGCCTCTTCGGCCTGCTCGAGCGCGAGATCGTCCCGCTGTTCTATGAGCGCGACCCCGACGGGACACCTGTGGGCTGGACCCAGATGGTGCAGCACAACTGGCGGACGCTCGGCCCATTCGTCACCGCGGCACGCATGGTGCGCGACTACACCACGATGCTCTACGAGCCAGCGGCCATGAGTTCGCGCGCAGCGCTCGCCGACGGCAGCGAAGGCGCTCGGGATCTCGCCGCATGGAAGGCCCGCGTGCGCGCTGCCTGGCAGGCCGTGCAGGTGCTCGACGTCGTCACCGACTCGTCGCCAGCGCACGAGGGTGACGTGCGCACGGTCACTGCGACCGTGGCGCTCGGACCGCTGTCACCGGACGATGTCGCCGTGCAGGTGCTGCACGGCCCGATCGACAGCGAGGGTGCGTTCGTCGGCGATCCGGCCATCGTGCCGCTGACCCACGCCGGTGGCACGGCGTGGCGCGCCGACTACTCGGTCGGTGACGCCGGGCCGTACGGCGTCACCGTGCGTGCGCTGCCCTCGCATCCGAGCCTCGTCCATCGCGTCGAACTCGGCACGGTCGCCTGGGCGCGTCACCGCTGACGTACCGTCGCTACGACGCGCCGACGATGCCGAGCACTGCTAGCGGCCGGTGAAGGAAGCGGCCCCGGGGCCACTGTCGAGGAAGCTGCGCACGCCGATCCGGCTGTCCTCCGTGCGGAACACCTCGGTGAACAGCTCACGCTCGAGCATGAGTCCCTCCCAGAGCTCGCGGCCGATGCCCTCGTCGACCGCCCGCTTCACGAGCGCCTGGGCCTTGACTGCGCCGCGTGCCGCCTCGGCGGCAAGAGCCACCGCTCGGTCGTGCAGGTCGTCGTGGGCCACCACCTCGTCGACGAGGCCGATCGACAGCGCCTCGGGGGCACGCACCTGGCGGCCGGTGATCATCAACTCCTTTGCCCGCGACGGCCCGATGGCCCGGGCAAGTCGCTGGGTGCCGCCGCCGCCCGGGATGATGCCGAGCAGGATCTCGGGCTGGCCGAGGACCGCCTTCTCGGATGCGATCCGATAGTCGCAGGCAAGTGCCAGTTCGCAGCCGCCTCCGAGCGCATAGCCGCCGACGGCTGCAACGACGAGCCGCGGGATGGCGGCCACGGCGTCGAGTGCCCGGTGGAAGCCGGCGGTGATCGCAGCGGCCTCCGTGGGCCCGCCGAACTCGGCAATGTCGGCGCCGGCAGCGAAGATGCGGTCGCCGCCAGTGATGACGACAGCGCCGGGGGGCGACGATGCGAGTGCCTCGGCTGCATCCGCCAACTCGACCAGCAACGCCTGCGACAGCGCATTCACCTTGCCGTGCGCGAGCCGGAGCACGACGACCGGCGCATCGGCTCGTCCGCCCTCTACCTCACGCCGCTCGATCTCGACGAGCGCCACTGCGACGTCCTCCCCCGTGTGTGCCGCACCCACCCCCATCGCCCGTCGCTGCGGCAGGCAGACGGGTCGCACGGAGACTAGCCACACCTCTGACCGCTCCGGGGTCGGCTCACGCCACCGCCTGGACCCTGCGCTGCGGGGGCCTGGCGCCGTGACGGCCCTGCGACCGGTCAGGGCTCGATCGGCCCGAGCATCTCGTCGGCGGCCGACCAGGGATCAACTGCCCGAGTGGCGACCTGCTCGCCGAGCACCGCCCACCGGTCGTCGCCGACCACGTCACGCGCCCGCTGCTCGAGGCGCCGGGCGACGATCTCACGGAGTTCCTCGCGCAGCCTGAACCGGCGTCGCCGCTCGAGTTCGCCGCTCGCGGTCACTGCCTCGCGGTGGGCCTCGACCGCCGCCCACACCTCGCTGATACCGGTGCCATCGAGCGCCACGGCCGTCACGATCGGCGGACGCCATGCGTCGTGGGCGAGGTCGCTGAGGTCGAGCATCTGCTCGAGGTCGCGACGCGTCTCGTCGACTCCCTTCCGGTCGGCCTTGTTGATGACGAACACGTCGGCGATCTCCATCAGCCCTGCCTTGTTGGCCTGCACCGAGTCACCCCAGCCCGGATTCACCACCACCACGGTGGTGTCTGCCTTGCCGGCGATCTCGACCTCGACCTGCCCGACGCCGACGGTCTCGACGAGGATCCAGCGGCGGCCGACGGCATCGAGCAGCCTCACCGCCTCGGGGGTCGCCAGCGACAGCCCACCGAGATGCCCTCGCGTCGCCATCGACCGGATGAACACGCCGGGATCAGTGGCGTGGTCCTGCATTCGGACGCGGTCGCCGAGGATCGCGCCGCCGCTGAACGGCGATGACGGGTCGATGGCGAGCACCGCCACCTCGCTGCCACGCGATCGAAGCAGGCCGATGAGTGACGATGTCAGCGTGCTCTTGCCGGCGCCAGGAGCGCCGGTGAGGCCCACGGTGTACGCGCTCCCAGCAAGCGGTGCGGTGCGCCTGCTGATGTCGCGGGCCTCGTCGCCGCCGCGCTCGACGAACGAGAGCAACTTGGCCAGCGCACCACGGTCGCCGGCCTTCGCAGCCGCAAAGAGGTCGCCGATCGCCGACGACCGCTGGCTCATGCCGGTGTGCCCGCGCTGCCCGACGAGAACGGCGACACGCGGGGCGGCCCGTCGATCTCGTCGGCAGGGCTGAGGTTGACCACCTCGGTGATGCCGTCGATGCGATCGCGCATGATGCGCTCGATGCCGGCCTTCAGCGTGACTGTGCTGGTGGGGCACGTGCCGCAGGCCCCGACGAGCTTCACGGAGACCACACCCGTCGACTCGTCGACGTCGACGAGCTCGATGTCGCCGCCGTCGGCGTGCAGTGCCGGACGGATGACCTCGATCGTCTGCTCGACCTGGGTGCGCATGGAAGTCATGGTGGATCGGTGCCTGTCGCTGCGGGGCGGCCATCTGCCGCGCCGTGCGGTCATTGAACCAGTCCGACCGTAGGATTGCCACGCATGGCCAGAACCCACCTCGCTCGTGCGCGCCGCATGCGCTGTGCCGCTCTCGCCGGCTGCCTCGCCGCCACCCTGACAGTGCTGGCGGCCTGCGGCGGTGCCGACGACGCCGGCCCTGCAACGACCACCCCTGCAGCACCCGGGCTCGGTACCTTGCCCGCCGGCGTGGCGACCACCCGCCCCGGCCCGCTCGGAACGGAGGAGCCGCCCGACACGGCGGCTCAGCCCCCGGCAACCGGATCGGGGGACGTGCAGTCAGGCCCGGTGCAGATCGATGTCACCGTCGGCATGAACAGCGGCCCGACCCGAATCGAACTGGTCGCCGTCGGCTCGGAGATCACCCTCAACATCACCAATCCCACTGCCGCCGACGAGTTCCACGTGCACGGCATCGACCTCGACCGCTCCGTCGACGCCGGCGTGATGGCGACGTTCAACTTCGTCGTCGCCGCCGCTGGCACCTACGAAGTCGAGAGCCACGTCACCGGCGAGGTGCTCGTCGTCGTCGAGGCAGTCTGATCCGATCCGCCGTGGCGTCTGGTCGTCCCAGCGAGTGGTCCTCGACGCGCGGCCAGCACGATGGTACGTCGAATGCCGTCTCGAGCACCCGACGGTCGACGGTGGCCCTGGCACTGCTCGCCCACCAGGGAGGCTGGGACGAGATCCTCTTCGTGGTCGGCCCGATCCTGCTGATCGGCGGCCTGCTGCGGCTTGCCAAGCACCGCGTCACGCGTGCCGACAGGGCCGGGCGCCCCGATGCCGGGCGAGTGCCCGAGCAGGGTGGCCCGGCACAACCGCCGCCGGACGCCTGAGCGACGTCAGCCGACCCGCTGGATATCTGCCCCGACGGCGACCAGACGGCCGACGAGGTCGTCGTAGCCTCGGTCGACGTGGTGCACTCCCGACACTGACGTCTCGCCGTCGGCTGCAAGTCCGGCCACGACGAGCGCCGCCCCTGCGCGGATGTCGGTGGCCTTCACGGGTGCGCCGCTCAGCTGTGGCACGCCGCGGATCACTGCATGGTGACCGTCGGCCCGGATGTCGGCACCGAGCCGCTGCAGTTCCTCGACATAGCGGAAGCGTCCGGGGTAGAGGTTCTCGGTGACGATCCCCACTCCGTCCGCCACCGCCAGCATGGTGACGATGAGCGGCTTGTAATCGGTTGCAATGCCCGGATACGGCAGGGTGGCGACATCGATGCTGCGCAGTCGGCCGTCAGACCACACGGCGAGTCCGGAGCCGGGCATGCCAGACACCCCGGTCGGCTCGATCGTGAGGCCCATGTCGCGGAATCGCCGCAGCAGCATGTCCATGTGGTCGTGACGTGCGCCGCGTAGCACGACCTCTCCGCCGCTGAGCGCTGTCGCAGCGATGTACGTGGCTGCCTGGATTCGATCGGGAACGACATCGTGGTCGGCGGGATGCAGCGCGCCGCGCTCGACACCGTGCACGACGATGGTGCCGGTGCCGATGCCCTCGATGTTCGCTCCCATCGACACGAGGAACGAGCACAGGTCGGCGATCTCCGGCTCGCGCGCTGCGTTGTCGATGGTGGTCGTGCCCTTGGCGTGCACTGCGGCCGTGACGATGTTCTCGGTGGCGCCCACGCTCGGGAACTCGAGGGTGATGTCGGCCCCGTGCAACTGCTCGGCCTCGGCCTCGACGACGCCGTGGCGCAGGACGAATGACGCGCCCATCGCCTCCAGCCCGGCGAGGTGCATGTCGATCGGCCTGCTGCCAAAGTCGTCACCGCCCGGCAGCGACAGCGAGACGCGCCCGCACCTGCCCAGCAGCGGCCCCAGCACGTTGATACTTGCCCTGATGCGCTCGACGAGCTCGTAGGGCGCCACCGGGTTGATCGACCCGTCGTTCACCATCCGCAGCTCGCCGCCCCCGAGTGGCTCGCTGCGCACGCCGATCGCCGCCAGCAGGTCGGACATGATGCCCACGTCGGCGATGTCGGGCACGTTGCGCAGCGTGTACTCGCCGTCGGCAAGGAGCGTGGCGGCCATCAGCTTCAGCACCGAATTCTTCGCACCGGGCACGGCGACGACGCCGCGAAGCGGCCCCGACCGGCGAACGACGATTCGGGGCTCGTGGGGCATCTGTCAAGTATGGCCGACTGCCTGCGTCCGGCCACCGCCCCCCGTCTAGCCTCGCCGCGATGCCCCGAGCCGAGCGCACCGTGGTTCGCCGGTGGGCGGCTGGCGACCAGCAGGCGGCTGATGCATTCGCCAGCCGTGACGATCACCTCGTCGCCGAGCGGCGACTCGACGAGTCCGGCAGCGACGACGGTGCTGCAGTGGCCGCCGCCTCGTTCGAGCAGGTGGCCGGCCCCTTCCACCGCTACCGCCGTACCGTTCGCCGCCTCCCGGACGGTGCCGTCGAGCAGGTGGTTGCGTATTCGCTGCGCATTCCGTGGTTCGGCTGGCTCGTCGCGCTGCCGATCCGCTGGGCACTCGCCCGCGGCCCCTCGCAGCGTGCTACGGGACCCTGTTGGGCGCCGCCCGACCGACTGTCCGAGCGGCAGGCACAGACCCTCGGCTTGCTCGCCAGTGCGTCGATGACCGCCGCGTTCGCCAACACGCTCTTCACCCAGACCGCCCACCTCGCTGCCGACGACTTCGGCATCGGCTCGACCGGTCAGGGCATCGGCGGTGCCGTCGTTCGGCTCGGCATCGTCGTGGCGCTTCCGTTTGCCCTGCTCGCTGATCGCATCGGACGCCGCCGGACACTCATCGTGCTCGCCTGGTGCGCGCCCCTGCTCTGCGCGCTCGGCGCGCTAGCACCGGGCTTCTGGGTGCTCGTTGGCTCGCAAGCAGTCGCCAGGCCGATCGGTATCGCGCTTGCCACCATCGCGATCGTCGCCGCCGCCGAGGATATGCCTCGCAACTCACGCGCCTACGCGCTCAGCATCCTGGCGATGGCATCCGGCCTCGGTGCCGGCGTCGCCGTCGGCGCGCTGCGGCTCGCCGACCTCGGACCGGGTGCGTGGCGTTGGGTCTATGCGCTGGCACTCGTCTGGCTTCCCGTGGCGCTCGTGCTGTACCGGCGCCTGCACGAGACGCGTCGCTTCGAGACGCTTCACCGCATCTCGCCGCCGATGCAGCGGACCCGCCTCGCCCTCGTGATCGCTGTCGCCGTCAGCGCGAACCTGTTCATCGCGCCTGCATCGTTCTTTCAGAACCGCTACCTCGACACCGTTCGCGGCTACTCGGCAGGCGGGATCGCCCTGTTCACACTCGCTACCGGCACGCCAGCGTCGCTCGGACTGGTGCTCGGCGGTCGGCTCGCCGACATCGTGGGACGGCGGCGGCTCATTGCCACGTGCACTCCGATCAGCACCGCGTGCCTCGTCTCGAGTTTCTGGCTGTCGGGTGCTGCGATGTGGGCGGCGGCATTCGCCGGCGGCATCACCGCTGCCATGGCGTATCCGGCCTACGCCGTCTACCGCACCGAGTTGTTCCCCACCGGCAACCGCGGCTGGGCCAATGGCCTCGTCACAGCATCGGCGCTGCTGGGCGGAAGCGTCTCGATCGTGATCATCGGATGGCTGCTCGATCGCGACGTGTCATTCGGCACGCTCATTGCCGTGGTCGGCATCGGGCAACTCGTCGGAGCGTGGCTGGCCTGGCGGTGGTATCCGGAGACCGCCCATCTGGAACTCGAGCAGCTGAACCCAGGAGATCCTCGGATCGATCCCGACGACTCGTGACCGAGGCGGCACCTGCCGCTGTCAGGCGGTGAGCCGCTCGAGCAGGATCCGCCGCGCCTCTCCGAGCCGGTCGATCGTCAGCGCTGCCTCGCGACCGTCGCCTCCGTGATCGGGATGCGCCTCGCGAACTCGATCGCGAAAGCGCGTCATCACATCGCGCTTCGACACCTTGCTGGTGCCCATCGGAAAGCCGAGTATGTCGAGGGCCCAGGCCCTCGGGTCGGCAACCCCAACGAGATCGGCGCGGGCGATGCCGGTGATGTCGGCGACGAACGACGGACCGATTCGCCCTCGCCAGCGCATTGCGCGGTGCAGCACTGCGGCCACTGGTGCACGAGCGCTCTGGTCGAGCCGTTCGAGTGCGTAGACGGCGCCGAGGACCTGCGCAAGTGGCCGGCCCATCGAGTGCAGGTCGAACTCGACGTTGCTCGCGTCGCCGTTGAGCTGGTGAACGCTGACCGCCAGCCCGTGTCGGTCGATCTGGTAGCGGTGCTCGAGACGGGGCTGCACGACACGCTCATTGCGCACGATCTGGTCGATGAGCCGGGCAATGTCGGCATAGAGGTCGTCGTCGACATCTGGCAGGTAGGCAGCAACGACTGCGGCGAGCAGGACCCCGCCGAGTCCCGGTGCCGGATCAGTGGGCAGGACGAGGTGGCCGAGCGCGAGTCGACGCGTCGCCATGGCCGGCTTGGTATGCCAGATCTGCAACTCGGCGAGCAGCATGCGTCAGATGAAGGGTCGCAGCAGCTCGTGCAGCTCGGCCGCGAGGTGCACGACCTCGTCATGGTCCGGCTCGTCGTCGTCGGCAAGCGCGCCTGCCAGCTCGTCGGCGAGCTCGCATGTGCGCTCCCACAGCCGGATGTCGACGCCATACGGGGGCCGCCCCGGCTCGACGACGTCGAGCGCATCGAGCAGCTGCTCGAGGCCGTCGGCATCGAGCGGGTCGCGGCGCAGGCGGTCGGCCATCAGGAAGAAGGTGGTGAGCGTCTCGAATGGCAGCCGGCCGTCGTCGGACGTGTCGTCGGCATCAGGGAACACACCGTCGGGGATCGCCGCCTCGATCATGTCGAGGACCGAGTCGACGACATCCTCGTCGTCGGCATGCACCACGAGCACGGTGCCCTCCCATGCGAATGGCCGCTGCTGGCGCAACAGCACGCGGGTGGCGGCCTCGCGCTCGGGCACCTCCCACTCGGACAGGTCGTACTCGGTGACGAGCCGGCCCTCGACGAGCGGCTGCTGCACCGGCTCGTCGACCAGCGAGCGGCCGACGGGCGACTCGTCGCCAACGGTGCTGTGCCCCGAGTCGTCGATGCCGTACTGCTGCTCGACCGAGGCGATGACCGAGTCGGCCGCAGCCTCGAATTCCTCGGGCACGACCAGTTCTGTCCCCTCCCAGGCGTGCGCCACCTCGGCTTCGGCCAGACGAGCCGCCAGTTCGGCCTGGTGGTCGAACGACCAGCCCGACAGGTCGTAGGCCACCGTCGGGCGCTCGGGATCGCTCGGGGACCAGTCGTCGCTCACTGACACGACGCTACCCGCCGCCGGCACGCCCTGCCCCGTCAGGACGCTCGCTGCGACGCCACGGACGGCGCCATTCCGATCGCCCGGATCAGCCGGCCATGCCGACGACGCCGTCGAGGAACTCCTCGACTCGTCGGAATTCGTCGAGCTGGTTGGCGCGCTGGCGAAACCCGTGCCCTTCGCCTTCGTAGACGTGGAGGCGGGCACGGCCTCCGGCAGCGCGCACACGCTCGACGAACACCCGGCTCTGCTCTACCGGCACCACTGCATCGGCATCACCGTGCAGCACCAGCAGCGGATGATCGACGTAACGATCGGCGTGCCACGCTGGCGATCGGTCCCGGTAGTCGTCGGCAGCCGCCGGCAGCGGTCCGACAAGCGTGTCGGTGTAGTGACGTTCGAACCGATGGCTGCGCTCGGCCAGATCGGCGAGGTCGGTGACCGGATAGGCCACCGCGGCGCCAGCGCACACGTCCGGCGCGGTGGCGATGACTCGCAGCGCCGTGTAGCCGCCTGCCGAGCCGCCCATCAGCACCGTCGTCGACGGACGTGCGAGCCCTCGATGCTGCGCCCATCGCGTCGCCGCAATCGTGTCGTCGACATCGAGCAGTCCCCATTTCCCGCGCAGCGCCTGCTGGTAGCTGCGTCCATGGCCGGTCGAGCCGCGGTGGTCTGGCACCAGCACCGACCAGCCGCGTGAGCACCAGTAGGCAAGTCGGGGCATGAACGTGACCTGCCACTGGTCGGTTGGGCCGCCGTGCAGCCACACGATGAGCCCTTTCGCAGTGCCGGCCGTCGAGTAGAGCCGAGCGTGCACGATGCCGTCGCCAACTGGTATCTCGTGCAGCGTCGGCTCGATGAGCTCGTCGCGCCACGGCGACTCAAGCCACGCCGCATCGGGTCCGACTGCAACTGTCTCGCGCTCCCATGTGGCGGCGTCGTACAGCACCACCTGCGTCGGCGTGCGACCGCCGGTGCGGATCGCAACGACCCTGCTGCCGTGCCAGTCGAGCTGTCCGTGCACTGCCCGGGCGACGTCGTGCACGACGGGTGGCCTGCCCCCCGAGTCGACCGCTGCCGAGCACAGGCGCCCGAAGCCGTTCTCGTTGCGCGCGAAGACGACGGCCGAGCCATCGGGTGCGAGCGCATACGAGCGCTGGCCGGGTCCCCACATCGGTCCCGCATGCTCGAACTGCTCGTCGACGAACGGCTGATCATTGCGCCACAGGTTGAGCCACCCAGCGTCGTCGCGAATCGACCACGTGCTGCCATCGGCACCGACCCGGGGTTGCTGGAGCGATGCACCGCCGGCGAGCACCGTGCCGGCGGCATCGAGGAGTGCCGTTCGGTCCCACGGCATGTCGGGCTCACTCCATCCCACCCACGCCACACCGCCCTCCTGAGACGCTGCTGGCCACGCGACCGGGTCGATGACGAAGCCCGCCGACCCGGTGTCGGCCCTCGCGGCCGCACCGCGTGCAGGCCCTTGCGCAATCCATTGGCATCGCCTCCAAGCAGGGCTAGCAGTCCGCTGGTCAGAGGTCTTGCGGTGAACATAACCAGGGCAAGTACAGCCAATGTTCGCATGGCTAGGATCAGCCACTGTCGGAGTTTGGTATAGCCGCTGGACATCTTGGTCGCTTCGAGCAGGAATCGCATGGCGGCCCATGGGACCGTTTGGAAGCGGCGCTGGTTGACCAAGTGGATGATGATGGGAATGGACGCCAATGGTAGCGCCAAAAGCATCCAGGGTTGCAGAAAGTTCATCGCACCCCTCTTGCTCGAGTCCTTCCGACGAGAAATCGCATCAGAGGATGTTCATAGGATTCGCTCGTCTGCACTCGGTGATAATCGACACCGGTTTCCAAAACGATTTTCTGCATGGCTGCAAGGTAATTGTTGAGAGCTTTTTGGTATCGATCGGCAATCTCGTTCGGTTCGACAAAGATCGAG
>JBJOMQ010000035.1:0-16099 GCA_046052275.1 Actinomycetota bacterium
CGTGCTGGCGACGCCGGCGCAGCTGCAGGGCGCGACGGTCACGGCCAAGGTCGTCGGCTGGGCGAAGGGTCCCAAGATCAACGGGTTCACCTATAAGCGCCGCACCAACCAGCGTCGCCGCTACGGGCACCGCCAGCAGTACCACGTCATCGAGATCACGAAGATCTCGACCTCGAAGAAGGGCTGAGCCGACATGTCGAAGACCAAGGGCGGCGGTTCAACACGCAACGGACGCGACTCGAATGCACAGCGCCTCGGCGTGAAGGCGTTCGGCGGCACCACGGTCACTGCCGGCGCCATCCTGATGCGTCAGCGCGGCACGAAGTTCCACCCCGGCAAGAACGTCGGCAAGGGCGGCGACGACACGCTGTTCGCACTCGTCGACGGCATGGTGAAGTTCGGCCAGCGCGGCGGCCGGCGCGTCATCGACATCGAACCGCAGGCCTGATCTGCGTCAGCAGCGGGGTCATCGCCGCTGCCAGCACCGCCCGGCCGTTCACACGGGCGTGTCGATTCCCTTCGGAAGTTGCTCGCGCGGCCAGTCGAGCAGTTCGATTGCCTGGCGGCAGGCGAACCTGTCGGTCATCCCGCCCACGTAGGCCACTGCTGCATGCACAGTGTCGGCTGCGCCGGCCTCGAACTGGTCGCCGTCGGGCAGTAGGCGCGGGCGTGCTGCGTACGTCTCGACGAGCGCCCGAAGCAATGCGATCACCGAGGTGGCCTGCTGGCGAGACTCTGGCCGCAGGTAAATCTGGTCGTAGTTGAAGCGGCGGAAGGCAGCAAGCGCCTCAGCGAGCGGCGCAGTCATCCCGATGCGCCCGGTGGCTGCTGCCGCCTCGACCATCGCCGTGATGAATGCACTGATCTGCTGGCGCCTGGTCTCGCCGCAGCGCGATCGCACGATGCCGGGCAGCATCTCGGGTGACACCACACCGCAGTAGACGGCGTCTTCGAAGTCGTGGCACACGTAGGCGATACGGTCGGCCCAGCTGACCACCTCGCCCTCAGGAGTGGACGGCGCAGGCCGGCTCCACGAGTGGTTGCGAATGCCGTCGAGCGTCTCGACGCACAGGTTGAGTGGCACGAGCGTGACGTCTGCGCCCCAGGGAGCGTGGTCGTAACCGCCAGGGACGAAGGGGCTGAGCGCATCCTCGCTGGCGTGTCCGCCTGGCCCGTGTCCGCAGTCGTGACCGAGAGCGATTGCTTCGGTGAGCGGGACGTTGAGTCCCAGCGGACGCGCCACTGAGGCCGCCACCTGTGCCACTTCGAGTGCGTGCGTGAGGCGTGTGCGCTGGTGGTCGTCGGGGAAGACGAACACCTGCGTCTTGCCGGCAAGCCGCCGAAACGCAGCAGCATGCAGGATGCGATCGCGGTCGCGCTCGAAGCATGTGCGGAACGGATCGGGTTCTTCGTCGAGGGCGCGGTTGCCGGCACCGCGCGCTCTCGTTGCGAGGACCGCCAGGTCGCGGTCGTCGCGTTCCTCGCGTGCCTCGCGGGGCACGAGGCCGGGAGTGCCGCTGCCTGCCCACGAGTCGGCGTGGGCGAGATGCACGTCGATGCCGCTGTTGCCTGCGTTCTCGGCGACGTGGCCGCGCATCGTGGAAGCCCATCGATCGGCGCGGTCGTCGATGCCCGTCATCGTCCGCCAGCGTACCGAGTGGCCGCCGGTAGCCTTCGTAGACCTATGAGCGGGTTCGTCGACGAGGCGCAACTGAATGTGCGCGGCGGTGATGGCGGCGCCGGCTGCGTGGCCTTCCGCCGCGAGGGCCCCGTCGCGTTCGGCGGCCCGAACGGCGGCGACGGAGGCAAGGGAGGCGATGTCTGGCTGGTGGCCGACCGCAATGTGGCCTCGCTGATCGCCTTCCGCGACCACCCCCACCGGCGCGCCCAGAACGGCGTGCACGGCCAGGGCAAGGACCTCCACGGACGCCGCGGCAAGGAACTACTGGTGACGGTGCCGGAGGGCACCGTGATCTCCGACCTCTACACGGGCGAGTTGCTTGCCGATCTCGCCAACCACGGCGACCGCTGGCTGGCGGCTGCCGGCGGCCGTGGTGGCCGCGGGAACGCGAAGTTCCTCTCGAACCGCCGCCGGGCGCCGAACTTCGCCGAGCAGGGCGAGCACGGCGAGGAGCGCTGGCTGAAGCTCGAGATCAAGCTGATGGCCGACGTGGCGCTCGTGGGATTCCCCAACGTCGGCAAGAGCACGCTGATCAGCGTCATCAGCGCCGCCAAGCCGAAGATCGCCAACTATCCGTTCACGACCCTCGAGCCGCATCTCGGCGTGGTCAGGCTCGACGAGCACACCGACTTCATCGTCGCCGACATCCCCGGTCTCATCGAGGGGGCGAGCGAGGGCAAGGGCCTGGGCCACAAGTTCCTGCGTCACATCGAGCGTGCACGCGTGCTGTGCGTGATGGTCGACCTCTCTGATCCGCTTGCCCCGCCCCCGGCCGAGCAAGAGCGAATCCTGCTGCGCGAGCTCGGCGAGTACCGGCCCGAGCTGCTCGAGCGGCCGCGCCTCGTCGTGGGCTCGAAGAGCGACAGCGCCGTCCATGAGTGGGCGGGGGAGACACTGTCGTCGGTCACCAACCAGGGCGTGCGCGAGCTCGTCGGGCGGATGGCAGCACTCGTACACGAGGCACGCGCCGCCGAGCCGACGAGTGAGGGCATGGTGATCATCCGTCCGCAGCCTGATGGCGCGCGTGTCGAGCGGCTCGCCGACAACGAGTTCCGCCTCGTCGGCCGTCAGGTCGAGCGAATCGTGGCGCTCAACGATGTCACCACTCCCGACGCGCTCAGCTACATCGACTTTCAGCTGAAGCGGCTGGGCGTGCCGAGGATGCTTGCCCGAGCCGGCGCTCGGCAGGGCGATGTGGTGTGGATCGCCGACTTCAGCTTCGAGTACCACGAGGACAACTGACATGCGCGTCGTCGCCAAGATCGGCACGTCGTCACTCACCGATGCGAGGGGTGTCATCGAGTTCGATGTGATCGACTCGGTGTGCGACCAGCTCGCCGCTGTGCGAGCCGCGGGTCATGAGGTGATCCTTGTCAGCAGTGGCGCAGTGTCGGCGGGTGTCGCAGCCCTCGGCCTCGGAGAGCGGCCAACCGACGTGGTCACGCTGCAGGCGATCAGCGCTGCCGGCCAGAGCCGGCTGATGGAGTCGTACAACCGCTCGCTTGCCCGGCACTCGCTGGTGGCGGCGCAGGTGCTGCTCGTGCCGCACGACTTCGTCGACAGGCGCCAGTACCTGCATGCGCGCCAGACTCTCCTGCGGCTGCTCGAACTCGGTTGTGTGCCGATCGTCAACGAGAACGATGCGATTGCCAACGACGAGATCCGCTACGGCGACAACGACCGCATCGCCACGCTGGTCGCGCACAACGTCGGTGCCGACCTCCTTGTGCTGCTCACCGATACGCCGGGTCTGTACACCGCCGACCCGCGCACCGATCCCACGGCGTCGCTCATCGAAGAGGTGGCAGCCGACGACCCGCTCCTCTCGGTGGCGGCCACCGCCTCAGGCACCAACCGGGGCAGCGGCGGAATGGCCAGCAAGCTGTCTGCGGCGAGGATGGCGTCGTGGGCCGGGGTCCGTGCGGTCATCGGCAAGGCCACCCGGCCGGACGTGCTGGTTGATGCGGTGGCCGGTCGGCCGGTTGGCACCACGTTCCTGCCGAGTCAGCGCAGCGTGTCGGCGCGCAAGCTCTGGATCGGATTCGCCACCAACGTCGAGGGAGCGGTGGTGGTCGACGACGGCGCGCGTCGGGCACTCGTCGAGCGGGGTACGTCGCTCCTGCCTGCGGGCGTGGTGGGCGTCACGGGTGGCTTTGCCGCAGGCGATGTGGTGGAGGTGCGCGGTACCGACGGCACTGCGGTGGCGCGCGGCATCGTGCTCAGTGATGCCGAGACCGTCCGCGGCGTCATGGGCAGCCGTACGGGCGACCTGCCCGGCCACGTGGCCCACGAGGTCATCCACCGCGACGACCTGCTCGTCCTCGGCTGAGCACCTGTCGAAGCACCGACAGGTCGGTTGATCGCATCGCCGACAGCACTGCTGCGTAGACGGCGACTCCGGTGACCGTTCCGACGGTGAGGCGCATCACTGCCGCAGTGCCCACGGTGCCGCCCACGCGCTCGGTGACGAACCACACGCTCACGCCCATGATCGCAGCGGCGATGGCGAGGTAGGCGACCCCGTCGAACAGCGGCCTGAACGCGATCTCGCGCACTCGCTTCTCGAGGACGGTGAGCGCGACGACCGCGCTCACGGCGTAGGCGATGGCGAACGATGCCGTGAGGCCGATGAGCCCGAAGCGGTCGACCAGCACGACGGCGAGGACGATGTTGAGTGCGTTCTCGAACACGTTCAGCCAGAACGGCGTGCGGGCATCCTCGCGTGCGTAGAACACCCGGAGGGTGAACAGATAGACCGAGAATCCGACGAGGCCGAGGGCGAAGCCTGCGAGCGCATCGGCAGTGATCGCCACGTCGGCGGCGGTTGCACCACCGTGCTGGAATGCAGCGGCGACGAGCGGCTCGCGGAGGACGAACAGCCCCACTCCCGCCGGAAGCGTGAGCAGGGCGATGAGTCGAACCCCGGTGGTGGTCCTGCGGGCAAGGTCGTCGCCGTCGCCGCGCACCCACGCAGCCGCCAGATCGGGCTGGAAGGTCGTGATGATCGACATCGCGAGGAGGGCGTGGGGGAGCACGAACCACAGGAATGCCCGTGAGTAGGCGAACGCTGAACCGTCACCGCCGCGCAGCAGGTTGCGTATCACCACCAGTGCAACCTGGTTGGCGGCCACGTAGCCGAGTGTCCACGCCGACATCCTCAGCAGCGACCGCACTGCCGGATGCCGCATGTCGGGACGGAACCGGAGCCTGATCCCGAGCCGCGCCACTGCGGGCAGCATGGCGAGGGCCATCACGGCGATGCCGAGCGTGGTGCCGCCACCGAGCAGCCATCGCAGCCGGCCGTCATCGAGCACGTCGGCCAGTGCGAGCGGCGCCCGTGCGACTGACGGCACGACGAGGAGCACGGCGACGATGACGACATTCGAGAGCACCGGACTCCATGCGGCGGCGAAGAACCGCCGTCTCGATGCGAGGAGCCCCGACGCGAGCGCAGTGAGCCCGTAGAAGAACACCTGCACGAGGAAGAATCGGGCGAGTGCTGTGCCGACTGCTCGGTACTCGCCGACGTTGATTCCCTCGGCGGTGAGGAGTGAATAGAGACCGAAGACGAGCGGTGCTGCCAGCACGGCGATGGCGGTGATCGCAACGAGTGCAATCGCCGACACCGACAGCACCGCAGAGGTGCCGTCGTCGTCGCCCTCCTCACGCAACCGAGTGAGCACCGGCACCAGCGTGCTGCTGAGGATGCCGCCGAGCAGCAGTTCGTAGACGAGATTCGGTGAGCTGTTGGCAAGGTCGAAGGCGTCGGCGACGGCGCTCGGCGTGCCGAGCACGGCCCCGAGCACGGCGACGCGGACGACTCCGGTGACACGGGAGAGCGCAGTGCCGGCTGCGACGGCGAGGTTCGTTCGCAGGAGCCCTGCCACGGGCCGAGGGTAGCCGTGGGGGCCTGTCCGATAGGGCCGCGGCGATGCCTGCCCAGATAGGGTGCGGCGCATGCCGCACCGCTTCGAGAGCGTCCAGCAGGTCCGTGACGGCCTCAGGGGCGTCAACTACCTGGCCGACGAGGGCATCGCCGGCGTTGCCTACCTTGCCGACAGGCTCGGCAAGCCGGTCCTGGTGGAAGGCCCGGCCGGTACGGGCAAGACCCAGCTGGCCAAGAGCATCGCCGAGCTCACCGGCGCCAGGCTCATCCGCCTGCAGTGCTACGAGGGACTCGACGAGAGCAAGGCGCTCTACGAGTGGAACTACAAGAAGCAGCTGCTGCGCATCCAGGCCGACAAGAACAGCGACTCATGGAGCGAGGTGCACGACGACATCTTCAGCACCGAGTTCCTCCTCACCCGCCCCCTGCTCGAGGCGATCAGCGCCGCCGACCCCGTGGTGCTCCTCATCGACGAGGTCGACCGCGTAGAGGTCGAGACCGAGGCGCTGCTGCTCGAGATCCTCTCCGAGTACCAGGTGTCGATCCCCGAGCTCGGCACCATCACTGCCCGCCAGATCCCGCTCGTGTTCCTCACCTCGAACAACACCCGTGAGCTCAGCGAGGCCCTGAAGCGTCGCTGCCTCTACCTGCACGTCGACTATCCGACGATGGAGCGCGAGAAGGAGATCGTCCTCGCCAAGGTTCCCGAGGTGAGCGACAACCTGGCCGACCAGATCGCCCGCATCGTGCGCAGCATCCGCCAGCTCGACCTGAAGAAGGCGCCGAGCGTGAGCGAGACCATCGACTGGGCGCGCACGCTCGTGCTGCTCGGCATCGAGCACATCGATGCACAGCAGGCCAAGGAGACGCTGCACATCCTGCTGAAGTACCAGACCGACATCGCCAAGGCTGCCAAGGAGCTCAGCGTCGACAAGTAGTCGTCGCTGAGGGCCTCCCCTTCCGTTCCGGGCCCTGCTGCCATGCTCGACCTGCTCTCCGGCTTCGTGACCGAGCTCCGCAATGCGGGGCTGCCGGTGTCGCTCACCGAGAACCTCGATGCAATGGAGGCGGTGCAGCACATTCCCATCGAGGATCGCGAGGCATTCAAGTACGCCCTGGCGGCAACCCTGGTGAAGAACAATGCGCACTGGCGAGCGTTCGAGACGGTGTTCGAGGTGTACTTCAGCCTTCGCGGGCCCGAGTACCGAATCGCCGAGGGCGACACCGACATCGACGAGATGTGGCGCGAGATGCAGGACGCGATGCGCCAGGGCGAGGGCAAGGGCGCTGCCGGGGGCGGCCTCGACTCGCTCACGCCCGAGGAGATGGCCCGCCTGCTGATGCAGGCACTGATGGGCGGCGACCAGGCGATGCTGCGGGCCCTCGCCAGGCAGGCGGTGCAGCGATACGCGGGAATGGAGCCGGGTCGACCGGTCGGCGGCACGTATTACCTGTACCGCACGCTGCGCAATCTTGATCTCGACGGCATGCTCGACAAGCTGCTCGAGGCCAGTCGGCAGGAGGCGGGGGGTGAGCTCACCGACCTGGAGGAGCGCCTCGAGACCGACGAGCTCAACGACCGCATCGAGCAGTTCAAGAAGGAGATCGAGGCCGAGATCCGGCGGCGCCTCGTGGCCGACCGCGGTGCGGAGGCGATGGCCAAGACTCTTCGCAAGCCGCTGCCCGAGGACGTCGAGTTCATGCACGCATCGCGCGATGAGATGCAGAACCTCAAGAAGGCGCTCCAGCCGCTGACGCGCAAGCTCGCTGCACGACTGGCCCGCAAGCGCCGACACGGACGCAAGGGGCCGCTCGACTTCCGCAACACCGTGCGGCACAGCCTCAGCTACGGCGGCGTTCCCGCCGAACCGAAGTTCAAGTATCCGAGGCCGGCGAAGCCCGAGCTGATGGTGGTGGCCGACATCAGCGGCTCGGTGGCAGCCTTCGCACGGTTCACGCTGATGCTCGTCTATGCCATCCAGGGCTCGTTCTCCAAGGTGCGCTCGTTCGTCTTCATCGACGGCATCGACGAGGTCACCGACTACTTCAAGGGCGAGGAAGACATCACGCGGGCCATCCACCGCGTGAACACCGAGGCCGACGTGGTGTGGGTCGACGGGCACAGCGATTACGGCCATGCCTTCGAGGTCTTCTGGGAGCGCTTCGGCAAGGACGTGGGGCCAAAGACGACCGTGCTGCTCCTCGGCGATGCTCGGAACAACTACCACGCCAGCCAGGCGTGGGTGGTGAAGGAGATCCGCCAGAAGGCACGACATGTGTACTGGCTGAACCCCGAACCGCGCAGCTACTGGAACACGGGTGATTCGATCGTGGGCGACTACGGGACCTATACGGACGGTGTCTTCGAATGCCGCAACCTTCGTCAGCTCGAGGGTTTCGTCGAGAAGCTCGCCTGACCGGACGGCTGCCGACCCCCTGCCGCTAGCGTCGTGCGCATGAGCCGCATCGTCCTTGTCCGCCACGGAGAGTCGAACGTGACGGTGCAGCGCGTGATCGGCGGCCTGCGCAGTTGCAGCGGCCTGTCCGAACTCGGCCGCCAGCAGGCCGAACGGCTGCGAGACCGATGGGCAGCCGATCCAGAGTTCGTGCCCGACGTGCTCGTGTCGAGCACCTATCCCCGGGCGGTGCAGACGGCTGAGATCGTCGCTGCGGCATTCCCGGGTCGAGCTGTCGAGCAGCGTGCCGAGTTCGGTGAGCACGACCCTGGCCCCGACTGCGACGGCATGGGATACGACGAGTTCGTCGAGCGCTTCGGCGTCGGCGGATGGCGCACCGACGATCCCTACGCGACGGTGTACCCGGGCGGCGAGACGGTGGCCGCGTTCCAGTACAGGGTCGGGGCAGCGCTGAAGGCGCTCACCGACGATCACGCAGATCGGTCGGCGGTGGTGTTCTGCCATGGCGGCGTGATCGACGCGCTGCTGCGCCATGTGCTGCGTGCCCCGAGCCGCGGTGCATTCGAGGTGTTCACCCGCAACACGTCGATCACCGAGTTCGAGCGCGTCTCCCGTGACGGGGCGCCCGCCATCTGGCGGCTCGTCCGCTACAACGACTCGGCGCACCTCGCTGGTCTGCCCGCCGCGACGGCGACCGGCGGCTGAGCGCACCCATGGCCGACCTGCTCGTCGTGGGCGCCGGGTCGGCAGGCGCGGTGATCGCCGGACGCGCTGCCGTGCGCCATGGACTGCGCGTGACGCTCATCGAGGCAGGACCGATGCACGATGCAGCGGCGACGCCGTCGTCCATCACTGGTCCGAACTTCCACCGGGCGCTGCACGAGCCGGGCCGCGTGTGGCCGGCCGGGTACCCGAGCGGGTGCGGCGCAGGCGGGTCGTCGGCGGTGAATGCGATGGTTGCTGCCGCAGTGCCGGACGGTGCCGACGGCGAACCGTCCACGCTGCTGCAACTGCACCGCGCCGAAGTGCACGAACGCGGCCCGCTGGCGACGGCGCTGGCATCGGCCGCGCCATCGCTGGGATTGGCGGCGGACGACGCCCTGTTGACCCGGACACCCGACGGCCGCCGGTGGTCGGTGAACGACGCCTACCTCGAGCCGGCCAGGGCAACCGGCAGGCTCGCCGAGATCGGCAACGCTCCCGTCGACAGGGTGCTGCTCGAGCGAGGCCGCGCCGTTGGCGTGCGGCTGGCCGACGGCCGCGAGTTCGAGGCGGGACGGGTGGTGGTGTCGGCGGGGGCGGTTCGGAGCCCTGCGGTCCTGCTGCGCAGCGGCCTCACCCGGTCGGGCATCGGCCGGGGGCTGCAGGACCATCCGACAATCAGCGTGACGGTGCGGCTCGACGAGGCCGCCGTGGCGTCATGGCGCGGCCGTGAGCGCCAGGTGGTGTCGGTGACCGCTGTCGTGAGGGCAGCGCACCGGCGTCCCGGTGACCTGCAGTTGCTCGCCGCCGACGGTGTCCGGCCGGACGATCTCACGGCTGGCGTGGTGATGGTGTCGCTGATGTCGGTGTCGTCGCGGGGCTCGGTGCGCCTCGGAGGTCCGACGGCGCTCGATGAGCCGGTCGTCGAGTTCCCGATGACCGGCGACGGTGCCGACGCTGCTGACCTCGACGGCCTCGCTGCGGCGAGGGCGCTGCTCGACGACGTGCTGGCAACTGCGGCCATGCGCTCGGCACTCGCCGAGGTCGGCGAGGTCACGATGGGCGGTTCATATCACGCGACCTCCACGTGCAGGATGGGCAGGTCCGACGACGACGCGGCTGTCGTCGACCACGAATGCCGAGTGCTGGGCACCGACGGGCTCTTCGTATGCGACGCCTCGGTGTTCCCCCGTGTGCCGATGGCGAACCCGCACGTGCCGGTGGTGCTGCTAGCCGAGCGGATGGTTGCGGCCATCTGCGCCTGACGGGTGCCCCTGCGAATCTGCTAGGACTCGGTCATGGCGCTCCACGAACTGCACGACGGATGCTGGGCGTACGTGCAGGGCGACGGCAGCTGGGGCTGGAGCAATGCCGGTCTCATCACCGGCGACGGTGCCTCGCTGCTCGTCGACACGCTGTTCGATCTGCGGCTCACGGCGGCCATGCTCGACGCGCTGACTCCGGTCACGCGCAACGCGCCGGTGTCGACCGCCGTCAACACGCACGCCAACGGCGACCACTGCTACGGCAACCAACTGCTTGAGGGTGTCGAGATCATTGCGTCGGGTGCGACTGCCGAGGAGATGCGAGAGGTGCCGCCAGCGATGCTCGCTGCGCTGAACCGTGCCGAAGGCGAGGTGGGCGAGCTGTTCCGGCACTTCTTCGGGGCCTTCGACTTCGACGGCATCGAGTTGCGCCTGCCGTCCCGCACGTTCGACGGGCGTCTCGATGTCGAGGTCGGCGGACGCGTCGTCGAGCTCATCGAGGTGGGACCCGCTCACACTCGGGGCGACACGATCGTGGTGGTGCCCGACGCTCGCACGGTGTACACCGGCGACATCCTCTTCATCGGCGGTACGCCCATCGTGTGGGCGGGACCGCTGTCGAACTGGGTGGCCGCCTGCGACCTGATGCTGGGCATGGACCTCGACACCGTCGTACCCGGCCATGGCCCGATCACCGACAAGGCCGGTGTCGCCGCAGTCCGCGACTATCTCGACTTCGTCGAGAGCGAGGCCTCGGCGCGCCACGCCGCGGGCATCGACGCGTGGGATGCGGCACGCGAGATCGCCGGACTGGTCGAAGCGCGTCCCGACTTCACGTCATGGGGCGAGTTCGGGCGCATCGCCGTGAACGTCGACACGGCGTACCGATCGTTCGATCCCGGGCACCAGTCGGCGAACGTCGTCGAGCAGTTCCGGAGGATGGCCCAGATCGAGGGCTTCACACCGGCCGGCTGACAGGTGCCATCGGCGCCATCAGTGCCATGACTACAGGTACTGCTCGGGAATCAGTGCCCGCTTCGAGGAGCGAGGCCCGCGGGCCGTCCGCCGCATGGCGAGCACCCACCCGACGACGACACACGCGCCGAAGACGAACCACTGGATGGCATACGACAGGTGCGGGCCTTCATCGAGGGAGGGGAATGCGATCGGAGCGAGCTGCGGGACCGGCTCGCCGTTCTCGAGGAGCGCCTCGAGGTAGACGGGCTGCAGTTCCTGGTCGACCTGCTGGGCGAGCACCGCGAGTTCGACCCTGCGGATCTCGGTGAGCTCTGCGGTGGGATCGTCGCGCACCTGGCCGCGTCGGGGCTCTTGCGAGCTGCGGATCCGCCCGACGATGTCGACGGTGCCCGACGGCAGGGGTGGAAGGTCGGTCACGCCAGCGGCGAAGCCGCGGTTGACCACGAGCACTGAGCCGTCGTCGAGTGCGAGCAGGGCCACGTGGTTGCGTCCGCCACCGCCGCCCTGGCTGACGTTGACGACGGTGAAGGTGCGCTCGAGGTACTCGCCCGAGACGCGGACTCGCTGGTAGTCGTCGAGAGCGCCCGACTGCGCGTATGCGGTGTAGTCGGCGATCGGCGCGCCGGCGACGGCCTCGACGCTGGCGTTGAACTCGCGGCGTTGCTCGAGCCGGTGTGCCTGCCAGATGCCGAGGTTCGCCATCGCCACCACGGCTCCGAGGCACAGGACGTGGAACGCCAGCCAGCGCGGGCGCAGGAACTGTCGCAGCGGCACGGCACTCACTGTCCCGACGGTATCGGCCGGCTCCCGCCGACGGGCAGCGGTGCGAGGTGGTTCCCTCCCGGTGCGGCAGGCCGGTGGCTCGCCAGAGGGGGAGTACCGTCTCCCGTAGTGAACCCAGACTCGATCACCTCGGAATGGCTCAGCGGCGTGCTCGGTGGCGATGTCGAGCTAGTGGGGTCGTCGCGTATCGGCGACGGTCTTGTGGGCATGAACCTCAGGCTCGAGCTTCGATCGGCACCCGGCCTTCCGGATCGGCTGATCGCCAAGCTGCCATCCCCTGACGAGACGAGCCGCGCCACGGGCATCGCCCTGCGCAACTACGAGCGCGAGGTGAAGTTCTACCGTCACATCGCTCCGACGGTCGACATCAGGGTTGCGCACTGCTTTCACGCCGAGTGGAATCCCGACGACCACGACTTCGTGCTGCTGCTCGAAGATCTTGCACCGGGCCGGCAGGGCGACCAGGTGGCCGGCTGCTCGGTCGAGCACGCCCGCACGGCCGTGGTCGAGCTGGCGCGGCTGCACGGCCCGCGGTGGGCGGATCCGGCGCTCGACGAGGTCGAGTTCCTCCAGCGTCGAACTGCCGAGGACGCAGCGCAGCTGCAGGTGATCTACGGGATGTTCGTCCCCGGTTTCCTCGCCACGTACTCGAAGTATCTCGACCGTGAGGCCATCGAGCTCGTCGAGCGGTTCGCGCCGCGCGTGACCGAGTGGGTGGACGGCCGAACGATGCCGTCGACCGTGACACACGGCGACTACCGACTCGACAACCTCATGTTCGAGAGCGAGGCAGGCGGGTATCCCATTGCCGCAGTCGACTGGCAGACACCCGGACACGGGCAGTCGAGCGCCGACGTGAGCTATTTCATGGGTGCCAGCCCGCTGGTCGACGACCGGCGTGCCCGCGAGCGCGAGATCGTCGACGAGTACCTCGACGCGCTCGGTGCCTACGGCGTCACCGTCGATCACGACCTGTTCTTCCACCACTACGCACGCGACGCGTACTCGGGCGTGGTGATGTCGGTTGTCGCCTCGCAGATCGTCAGCGGCAGCGACCGGAGCGAGGCAATGTTCGCGGCGATGGCCATGCGTCACACGCGGCACGCCCTCGACCTGCGGGCAGAGTCGCTCATCTGACCCGCAAGAGCGATCGAGCAACGACAGGCCCGGGTGCGATCGGGCCACTCGACTCGTCGGTGCAGCACCGCTGCACGTAACGTCAGCACTATGACCGCAGCGACCACGACGGCGTCATCGGTGCGCCTGCCGCTGCTGGTCATCGATGGCGATTGCGCTTTCTGCCAGGCATCGGTCGAGCGCGGGCGGCGGCTCATCGGCCGGTTCCCGGCGGTGGCATCGTGGCAGTCGCTCGAGACGCAGGGAAGCCTTGACGCACTCGGTCTCGACGCAGCGGCGTGCAGCGAGGCGGTGCAGTACGTGGCCCTCGATCGCAGGGCGCATTCGGCCCACGATGCGGTGAGCGCACTGCTGCTTGCAGCGGGCAGGGGATGGTGGCTCCTCGGAGCGCTGATGCGCGTGCCGGGCGTCCACTGGCTGTGCGGCGTGGCATACCGCTGGGTGGCCCGCAATCGTCATCGGTTGCCGGGTGGCAGCGACCGGTGCTCGTTGAGCTCGGCGGCGAGCTCGTCGAGCGCCCGCTGATCCCCCGCACGCAGGAGCGCCACCCGCTCTGCTGGCAGCCCTGACGCGTCGAGCAGGTGCGGCCACTGGGCCTCCGGCTGGTCGAGCACGCGGCGCATCGCCGTTGTCAGCGCACGGACCGGATCTGCGTCGTACCGGTCGAGCAGCGCCTCGACGTCGGACTTGCGCAGCCTCGCCACACCGCGATCGTATGGCGATGCCGTCGCTAACGTTCGACCATGACTGACGCGCAACCCGGTGAGCGCCTGCGCAGCCGCCTCACCGGCGGCACGGTGCTGATGCCCGGCGTGTGGGATCCGCTGTCGGCCCGACTCGCTGCCGATGCCGGCTTCTCGACGCTCTTCCTGAGCGGCTACTGCGTGAGCGGGACGCTGCTCGGACTGCCCGACATCGGGCTGCTCACGCAGACCGAGATGGCCGATGCGGCGAGACGTGTCGCTGCGGCGGTGCCAGGGGTCGAGCTCGTCGTCGATGCAGACACCGGCTACGGCAACGCGCTCAACACTCTCCGCACTGTCGAGCTGTGGCGCCAGGCAGGGGCGGCGGGTGTCTTCGTCGAGGATCAGGTGTGGCCCAAGCGATGCGGTCACATGGACGGCAAGCAGGTCGTAGAACGGGGCGACTGGCTGTCAAAGCTGCGCGCCGCGGTGGCACATGCCGACGGGATGCACGTGACGGCACGCACGGATGCGCGCGCTGCGCTCGGCCTCGATGAGGCGCTCGAGCGTGCACGGATGGCACGGGACGTCGGCGTGGATGCCGTGTTCGTCGAGGCACCTGAGTCCGTCGCCGAGCTCGAGCGGATCGCCAGCGACGTCGACGGCGTGGTGCTGGTAGCCAACATGGTCGAGACTGGCCGCACCCCGCTGCTGACGCCGGACGAGCTCGCTGCGCTCGGGTTCCGGCTCGTGGTGTCGCCAGTCGGCGGCCTCTTCGCAGCGACGAAGGCGCTCCGCGAGACATATGCGTCGCTCCACGCCCACGGCACGCTCCGCGACGGGCTCGACGCCCTGGTCGGCTTCGCTGAGTTCGGGTCGATCGTCGGCCTCCCTGCGCACGACGCCGAGGCAACGCGGTTCGCCGACAGCTGACGCCACGGCCTCGGCCTGGCTGCGAGGTGGGTGCGGGCGGCCAGCACCCTTGCTAGCGTGGGAGCGTCAATGCATCACGAGTGACCTCCGCCTCGGCGGGGGTCCGGCAACCGGGGTGGAAGCTCCACGGTGCCTGCCCGCCTCGGCGGGGATGTGGTCCGGGCTCTCCCGGGCAACGGCTTCCCTCGTGGTGCATGCGACCGCTCCGTCAGGGGCGACCAGTCGAACCCGAGCACCCGGAGGAGGAACCATGACCGTGCCGTCACGACGGCCACCGGCGCTGCCTGCGACGGGTGCGTGGATGCCGGGTCAACCGGCAGGCAGCCGGCGGTTCTTCGAGATCCCTCCCGAGCGCCCCCTCGCGCTGGACACGGGCGAGACGCTGCGCGGCGTCACGATCGCCTACGAGACATGGGGGACGCTGTCGCCGAACGCCGACAATGCCGTGCTGCTGTGCCACGCCTGGACCGGCGACAGCCACGCTGCGGGACCTGCCGAGGACGGCCATCCGACGCCCGGTTGGTGGGAGGGGCTGATCGGCCCGGGTGCCGCCGTCGACACCGATCGGTGGTTCGTCGTGTGCTCGAACGTGCTCGGCGGATGCCAGGGCTCGACCGGCCCGGCGTCGGCACATCCCGACGACGGCCGGCCCTACGGCAGTCGCTTCCCCGTCGTCACGGTCCGCGACATGGTGCGCGCACAGGCCCGGCTTGCCGACGATCTCGGCGTCCGCCGCTGGCACAGCGTGATCGGTGGATCGATGGGCGGCATGCAGGTGCTCGAGTGGGCGATTACGTTCCCCGACCGGGTGCGCACGATCGTGCCGATCGCGACGTGTGCCTACTCGACGCCGCAGCAGATCGCGTGGGGAGCCATCGGCCGGCGTGCCGTGCGGCTTGATCCGCGCTGGCGCGGCGGCGACTACTACGACGCTGCCGACGGCGACGGCCCGGCGGAGGGGCTCGCCATTGCCCGCATGGTGGCGCAGGTGACGTTCCGGAGCGACAACGTGTTCACCGATCGGTTCGGCCGCGAGCTCGCCGACGGCGCCACCGAGCACGATGGCTTCGGCCTGTGGCAGCGGTTCGAAGTGGAGCGCTACCTCGACTACCACGGCGACAAGCTCGCCCGGCGGTTCGACACCAACAGCTATCTGATCATCGGCAAGGCCATGGACCTGCACGATGTCGGGAGGGGTCGATCTGGCCTCGGCGCAGCGATGGCGCGCATCTCGTCACCGGCGCTCGTGATGGGGATCTCGAGCGACATCCTGTATCCGACCTACCAGCAGCGCCATATCGACGAGGTGCTGCGGTCGAACGGCACCGAGTCGCGGTATGTCGAGATCGACTCGCCGCACGGGCACGACGCCTTCCTCATCGACCTCGACCAGGTGGGGGCGCCGATCGAGCGCTTCCTCTACCGGCACGCGCCCTGATCAACCCGCAGCGGATGCGCCGCCAGAGCCGGCAGGCCTATCGAGCAGACCGTCGAGCACCGTCACGCATCTGCTGCGACGGGGTATGCGCAGAGCAAGATCGACCGCTTGCAGCGCACCGTCGCTGACCTGGCGTGCGAGGTAGACGACGACCTTGCCATGGCCGTCGTCGACTCGTCCGACGAGACGCCAGATG
>JBJOMQ010000036.1:0-16297 GCA_046052275.1 Actinomycetota bacterium
ACCTCGTCGGGTGTGATGGACACGACGTGATCGCGGTCACCTGCAGGATCACGTCCGAGGGCATGACCCTCGAAGAGCCGCCGTGCGAACTCGCGGTGTGCGACCTCATCGGGCACGTCGTCATCCATGGCGAGTTCCTCGAGGATCACCTGCCGCTCGCCGAGCACGTCGGCATCGCGTAGGGCTGGCGCCGTGAGCACATCGCCGAGCAGGTCGATGCAGAACTCGGCATGGCGAGCCGGCAGTCGGCAGTAGTACGCCGTGTACTCGCGAGACGTGAACGCATTGAAGTCCCCGCCGCGCGCGTCGACGCTGCGCGAGATCTCCTGTGCCGTTCTGCGCTCGGTGCCCTTGAAGAGCAGGTGCTCGAGGAAGTGGCTGACGCCCGACAGTCGCTCGGGCTCGTCGCGCGAGCCGACCGCCACCCAGACCCCCGCCGCCACCGACAGCGCTCCCGGCACGACCTCGGTCGCGACCGTGAGACCTGAGTCGAGTCTGGTGACGGAGAGGTCGGGCACGCTCGAGGGATCAGCGGTGGCGACGGCCGCCGCCGCGAGAGCCTCGGTCTCCGCGACCGCCACGGTCGCCTCGGTCGCTGCGACCGCCGTCACGGCCGGAGTTGCCACCCGCCTCGCCACCGGGACCGAGATCACCGAGCTGGCCGGCAAGCTCGGCATCGAAGGCATCGTCGAAGCTCACGGCACGCGTGCCGCTTCCTGCCGAGCCCGACGAAGCAGGGGCGGCGGAGCCACCCTCGCCTGCGGGCGGGCTCCATGACTCGCCAGGGGTGAGGCTGACCTTGCCCTTCTCGTCGATTTCCTCGACGACGACCTCGATCTCCTGGCCCAGCTGCAGCACGTCCTCGACGTTGTTGATGCGGCGACCCTTGCCGAGCTTGCTGATGTGCACGAGGCCGTCGCGTCCCGGAAGGATGTTCACGAAGGCACCGAACTTGGTGATGCTGACGACTCGACCGCTGTACGTCTTGCCCACCTCTGCCATCGGCGGCGACACGATTGCCATGATGCGCGCCTTGGCATCCTCCATCCTCCATGCCTCGACAGCACCGATGGTGACGATGCCCTGGGCACCGTCATCGTCGACCGCGATCTCGGCACCAGTCTCCTGGGTGATGGTGTTGATGACCTTGCCCTTGGGGCCGATGACTTCACCGATCTTGTCCATCGGGATCGTGATCGTGATGATCTTCGGCGCGGTGGCCGCTACCTCGGCGCGAGGCTGGGCGATGACCGCGTTCATGTTGGCGAGAATCTGCAGGCGCGCTTCCTTGGCCTGGTCGAGCGCATTGGCGAGCACCTCGGCCGGGATTCCGTCGATCTTGGTGTCGAGCTGCAGTGCGGTGATGGCGTCCGACGTGCCGGCCACCTTGAAGTCCATGTCGCCGAACGCATCCTCAGCACCGAGGATGTCGGTGAGGGTGGTGTACTTGCCCTCGGCGTAGACGAGACCCATGGCGATGCCGGCGACTGCCGCCTTCACCGGCACGCCGGCGTCCATGAGCGCCAGCGAGCCGGAGCACACCGAGGCCATGCTCGTCGAGCCATTCGAGCTGAGCACCTCGGCAACGAGACGCAGCGCGTAGTTGAACTCGTCGAGCGGGGGAAGGACCGGCAGGAGAGCCCGCGCGGCGAGCGCGCCGTGGCCGATCTCGCGGCGCTTCGGCGAGCCGACGCGGCCGGTCTCGCCGTTTGCCCACGGCGCCATGTTGTAGTGGAACAGGAAGTACTTGTTCGTCTCGGGGCCCAGGGTGTCGAGCAGCTGGTTCATGCGCGGCATCGCCATCGTGCACACGTTCATCACCTGGGTCTCGCCGCGCTGGAACAGCCCGGTGCCGTGCGCGGTGGGCAGCACGCCCACCTCGCTGGTGAGCTGCCGGAGGTCGCGAGGACCACGGCCGTCGATGCGCAGTCCCTCGTCGACGATGCGCTTCCGGACCAGCTTCTTGGTGAGGCTTCGAACAGCCTCCTTCACTTCCCTCTCGCGTCCGGCGAACGGCTGCCCCTCGCCACACAGCCGGCCGACCGCGTCAGCGGCCGCCGCATCGGTGGCGGCATTGCGCTCGGCCTTGCCGGCGATAGTGATGGCATGAGCGAGCGCATCCTTGACCGATGACTCGACGGCCGTGAAGACATCGTCGCCGTAGTCGACGGCAACCGTGTACTCCATCGGAACGATCGGGCCGCGGAGTGCGATCACGCTTGCCACCAGCTGGCGCTGCAGGGCGATGCTGTCCTTGATCCAGGCCTTGCTGGCCTCAAGACCCCGGGCAAGCGCACCTTCGTCGACCTTCGGCGCGCCGTTTGCGTAGTACTGGAAGCTCTTCGACGTGCCGCCCGCCTCCACCATCATGATGGCGACGTCGCCGCTGTCGAGCTGGCGACCAGCGACGACGAGCTCGAACGTGCTCTCGGCGCCCTCGGCGTACGTGGGATGCGGCAGCCACTCGCCCGCCTGGCTGTACGCCACGCGGACTGCGCCGATTGGACCATCGAAGGGAATGCCGCTGAGCATCAGTGATGCCGACGCAGCATTGATCGACAGCACATCGTGGGGATTCTCCATGTCGGCACCGAGGATCGTCAGTACGACCTGCACCTCGTTGCGGAACCCGTCGGGGAAGGCCGGCCGCAACGGCCGGTCGGTGAGACGGCAGGTGAGGATTGCGTCCTCGGTGGGGCGGCCTTCACGGCGGAAGAACGAGCCGGGAATCTTGCCCGCTGCGTACGCCCGCTCCTCCACGTCGATGGTGAGCGGGAAGAAGTCGGCACCTGGCCGGACGTCCTTGGCTGCGTTCGCAGTGGCCAGCACCGTGGTGCGGCCGAGCGATGCGACCACGGCGCCCTGGCTCTGCTGGGCGAGCTTCCCGGTCTCGAAGGTCAGGGTCTTGTCGGTGCCCGTAAGGACTCCCGACACTCGGATGGCCTCAGCCATGGCGAGCTCCTTTCAGCCGCGCGTCAACGACGTCGCAGCACTTGGAGCGGCAGTCCGGTTCCCAGTCGGAGGTGTCGCCCCGCATCGGGATCGGCATCTGCGACTGACAACCGAACACTGTGTCCCCTCATCCTGAGGGGCGCCGCTCGTTGGGTTGTGTCGACTTGTCAGGCTAGCGGCGGATGCCGTTGGCCTGCAGGATGGCGCGGTAGCGCTCGACGTCGATGTTCTTCACGTAGTCGAGCATGCGGCGACGGCGGCCGACGAGCTTCAGGAGGCCACGCCGGCTGTGGTGGTCCTTGGCGTGGGTCTTGAAGTGCTCGGTGAGATGGTTGATCCGCGCCGTGAGCAGCGCAATCTGCACCTCGGGCGAGCCGGTGTCGGTGGCGCTCTGCTTGTGCGCCTCGATGACAGCCTTCTTGTCGGGCATGATGCCGCCTTCCGTGTTCATCCCCCGGGTGTCAGCCCGGGACTGGAGGTCGTCGGCGGCCAGGGTGGCCGGCGACGCCGGTCGGAGGTTTCGCCCCGACCGGCGTCGGGCAGGCTATCGGACGGCCCGGCGGATGCGGCGCGAGCCGATCAGGGTGAGCACGGCACCGAGGCCGAGGAGCATGGCCACGATCCGCAGCGTCCCGCCGACGCTGCCGCCCGTCTCCGGGATCGTGGGCAGCGGCAGCGGCGCCCACGACTCGGCTGACGAGTCGACGTCGGGACGAGAGGGCAGCGACACGCCGCCGTCGGGCGTCCGGCCGGTGCAGAGGTACGAGCCGAAGGGGACGTTGTCGAAGCGGTAGGCACCGTCGACCACAGCCCGCGTGGTGATCGTCCAGTCATCATCGGTGCTCTCGAGTCCGTCGAGGCCGAACCAGGTGCAGCTCACCGTTGAGTAGGGATACCCGAGATCGCCCGTCGGCTGGTACACCCGGCCGACGATCGTGCCGAGACCGACACCGATGAAGTTCACCGTGGTGGTGCCGCCGTTCAGCGCCGGCGTCACGGCCGGCACGTCGGCGACCGCCGACCAGTCGATGCCGCCATCGAAGTCGGTGACCCTGCGGACGCCGGGTGCGGGCGCCGCCACCAACCGGTACTGGCCGGCGGGGATGTCACTGACGCGGTAGGCGCCGTTCATGACGGTCGTGATCAGCTCGCTGTAGGCCGGCAGTGCGGCGGCCGAGATCTCGGCGGGCGCCACACGCGGCACCTCGAGGTCGATCTGCAACTCGTTGCCGATCAGCGGGATGTCGCCGGTGTCCCACGTGCGATTCCCGTTGCGATCGACGAACACCCGGCCGGTGATGTCAGCCGTGAGCGGATCGATGACCACCTCGGTCGAGCCCTCCCACTCGCCCGGCACCTCGCCGGCGGGCGCCAGACCCGACGCCGTGGCAGTGTTCGAGATCGAGGCGAGGTCGAAGTCGCCCTCCGTCGTGGTGTAGGTGCCGGTGCACTCCACCGACTCGCCGGGCGAGACGATGTAGGTGCCGTTCTCGATCACGGGATCGGTCTCCCCGTCGGGGATCGGTCCGCTCACGCCGGCTCCGGGAGTGCAGGCCAGGTCAGCCAGCATGTCGTCGGCGACCGTCACATCCGAGAGCGTGACGTTGCCAGAGTTCGTGGCGACGATCGTGTAGGTGATCACCTCGCCGATCAGGTTCACCGATGCGCGATCGGCGGTCTTCTCGACCGTGAGCTCGGGATCGGCCACGAGATCGAGTGTCTCGGTGCCGGTCCCCTCGGCCTCGTTGGCCTCTGGCGTGACGTCGACGCCGCTCGCAGTGGCAATGTTGGAGACGCTGCCGGTGTCGATGTCGTCCTGGGTGACGGTGTAGTCGGCCGTGCAGGTGCGGCTCTCGCCCACTGCGAGATCGCCGATCGAGTTGTCGTCGACGAGGTCGGCCTCGGTGGTGCCGCAGGACACACTCGCATCGTCGATGCGGTTGTCGCTGAGCGCCACGGTTGCAAGCGTCACGTTGCCCTCGTTGGTCACGACGAACGTGTACGACGCAGTATCGCCAGCGTCGATGCGAGCGTCAGGGTCGACGACGGTGAAGTCGAGGCTGCCTGTCTTCTCGACGGTGAGCACCGGCACCGCCGGCAGCTCCTTGGTCACCGTCTGCTCGTCGGTGATGGCATCGTCCTCGGGGTCGTAGGCCGTGACCAGCACTGTGTTGGTCACCTCACCTGCGTCGAGGTCGTCCTGGGTGATGGTGTAGGTGGCCTCGCACGTGACGGTCTCGCCACCGCGGAGGATGACGCCGATCACGTTTGCCGGCTCGGTGGCACCGGGGCACACGATGTCGGCAGCGTCATCGTCGATTCGGTCGTCCTCGACGGTGATGTCGAACAGGTCGGTGCGGCCGGTGTTGTCGACCTCGTAGGTGTAGGTGATGGTGTCGCCTGCGTCGGCGCGTCCATCGACGCCGTCAGCAGCGACATCCTCCACCGAACCGGCAGTCTTCGTGACCGCCACGGCCGGAATCGGCTCCTGCACGATGACCGTGGCCGAGGCCGGCGATGACTCACGGACGTCGGCCGACGCGTCCACCTGCACCTCGCCGATGTGACCCACCGCCGAGTTCGTGCGGGCACCGGTGATCGTGGTGCCGAGGTCGACGGTGTAGGTGATGTCGATCGATCCGCCTGCTGGCACGACGATCGGCCCTGCCGCCACGAGCGGACTGGTGCTCACGGGGTCGACGAACACTCCGTCGACGGCCAGTGTGTCGGTGATGTAGGTCGATCCGTCAGGCAGCGTGTCGGTCACGTCGTCAAGCGACAGATCCGACGCCGTGTCGTTGGTGACGGTGACGGTGTAGTCGACGATGGCGTCAGTCTCGTCAGGAATGAAGTCGGGCTCCGCCTTCTTGTCGAGCGTCACGTCGAGACTGCCTGCCACCGTGGGCAGCGTCGGATACGGCTCGATCAGCGTGGTGTGCTTGATCTGCGTGCCGCTGGCGATGTACTGGATCGGCACGACGAGCGATGTCGAGGCAGCAGGTCCCACGGCACGGAAGGTGAACCGGGCCGTGTACATGCGATTCGGTCCGGACGCACTCTCGGTGAGGCGCAGTTGGTCGGTGTACGTCTGCACTGCCGACGTGCCGTCGGGCGAGATGTCGAGCTCGGTGCGCACGAGACGCCACGACTCGGACGGGAAGCTGGCCAGGGCCGTCGGCGTGTAGTTGAGGGCACCGAGGTCGTAGCCGGGACCGGCGCCCAGGGTGCCGGTCTCGCCCTCGACGGTGACCGTCACCTCGTCGCCGATCGTCGCCTCGACGGAAGCGTCGGTGGCGACGCTCGTGACCTTGTTGGCACGGGCGGCGATCGTGTCGACCACCTGGGTGTAGGTGAAGGTGAGGGCGCAGACGACCGACCCGTATGCGGGCGGAGCGTCGTAGATGCGCACCGTGTGCGACTGGTCGACGAGGGTCTCGGCCGTCGCCTCGAGGAGGAAGTAGTGCGTGGCCGAGTCGCCGCCGCCAAGCGAGCGGATGCTCTGTGCGCTCGGTTCGCCATCGTTCAGCGAGATGACCCCGCCATCAAAGTTCGACAGTTCGATCCAGTAGCCGACGCTCTCGGTTCCCGATGCGTCGACGGTGTAGCCGGCGTACTGCGCCAGCAGCTGGTCGCGGTCGACGTCGACATAGAAGTTCGGCGAGTGGAGCGCAGTCACCTCGGGCCGGCCACCCCCGCCGTTGCAGGCAGGATCGACGGCGCCGGCGAGCGAGCCGCCGAACGATGCCGGCACCACCACGGTGCCCGCGGCGACGACAGCCGCGACAGCGAGTCTCGACAATGTGCGCATGAGTGTGGTCCTCTCCCTCGACCGATGACTGCGGATCCGACGACCGGATACGCGCCGCTGGTTGCCGACTGGCCGCCAACCGCGCGCAGAAGTTACCAGTTCCCGCCCGTGTGGTGCGCCGAAGATCCATCAAGAGTTCGGCGTGACTGCGGCGCGATCCGGCAGCTTCACGACTCGTCGTGGCAGACCCGCCACTCGATGCGAGATCCAGGTTCGCAATGTCGGCGATATGTCAGCAATACACTCGCCCACGTGAGCACGGTCGAGGCCCGCCGGGCGACGCGCTCGTTCGGGCCGCTCGAGGCGCTCGCACCACTCGACCTCGACATTCCATCCGGTCAGTTCGTCAGCGTGATCGGACCGTCGGGGTGCGGCAAGTCGACCCTCCTCCGCCTCATTGCCGGCCTACTGGCACCGGACGACGGCGAGATCCTCGTCGACGGTCGGCCCGCCGAATCGGCCCGCCGATTCAAGCGAATCGGCATGGTCCCCCAGTCGCCCGGCCTGCTGCCGTGGCGGACCGTCGCCGAGAACGCCCGCCTGCTCGCCGACCTGAACCGCACCGGCCGCCGCACCGACAGCGCCGTCGATCCCAGGTCGCTCCTCGACGAGGTCGGCCTCGCCGACGTCGCCGACCGCATGCCGCACGAGCTCTCGGGTGGCATGCAGCAGCGGGTGGCACTCGTCCGGGCACTGGCAATCGACGCACCACTGCTGCTGATGGACGAGCCATTCGCAGCGCTCGACGAGATCACGCGCGCCGGGATGCGCGACCTCGTAGGACGCCTCGTGGATCGCCGGAGCATCACGACGGTGCTGGTCACCCACAGCATCGCCGAGGCCGTCGCCCTGTCCGACCGGGTTCTCGTGACATCGCCACGACCGGCGCGCATCGTCGCCGACATCACGATCGACCTACCGCGTCCACGACCCGTCGAGGTCGAGGACGACAGCCGGTTTGTCGGCCTCTGCGCAGCAGTACGCCACGCGCTCCGTCGCGGCGCAGGAGTCTCCGCGTGAGCCGTCGACTCATCGCGCCTGCCGCCGGCGTTGCAGCGTTCCTCGCCATCTGGGAGGCCTTCGTCAGGGTGCTCGACGTCAGGCCATTCGTCCTGCGCGCGCCGACGGCGGCCCTCGCTGCGCTCTGGCGGTTCCGCGACGACTTCGCTCGCGCGGCGGGCGTCACCGTTCTGCACGCCGCTGTCGGCCTGGCGATCGCCCTCATCGCCGGGACGGCGGTCGGAGCAGCACTTGCATCGGTGCGATTCCTCGACGAGGCCGCACAGCCGATCCTGGTACTCGTCATGGTGACCCCTTGGTTCGCGTACGTCGCATCAATCGTGCTGTGGCTGGGCGCAGGGACGCCGCCGGCCCTCTTCATGGTGGGCCTCGTGTGCCTGCCCGCCGTGGTCTTCGCGGCCACCGATGGACTTCGCAGCACCGACCCTGCAGCGGTCGAGCTCTTCCGCTCGGTTCACGCCAGCAGATGGGAGACCTTCTGGCGGCTCCGGCTCCCCAGCGCGCTTCCATCGATCTTCATCGCCGTCCGCGTCGATCTCGGGCTTGCGCTCGCCGCCGCCTACTACGTGGAAGGCGCGAACTTCGCCAACGACGGCATCGGCGCCATCGGCCGACGCGCCGCCTCGCAGGCCGACGGTGCCGACACGCTCTGGGCAGCAGTCTTCGCCATGGCACTCATCGGCGCCGCAGGGCTGCTGGCCATCTCACTCCTGCAGCGCCTCGTGCTGCACTGGCACCCAGCAGCGCGGCGACCGATCCGCTGAGCCGTCGGACGGCAACCCGCTACCGTTCGAATCGTGCACGACTCGAGCCCGGGCGACGGAAGCAGGCGGGAACGCGACCTTGCATCGCTCCGCATCCGGATCGACGCGCTCGACGCCGAACTCGTCCGCATTGTCGCCGAGCGCCTCGCCGTGTGCCGAGAGGTCGCCGCAGTCAAGGAGCGCTCCGACACCGCCGTCATCCAGCCGGGACGGGTTCGCGATGTCGTCACCTCGCGACGGAGGCTGGCCATCGAGTCGGGTGTCGATCCCGACTTCATCGAACAGCTCTTCAGGGTGCTGCTCACCGAGACGCACCGAATCGAGGTGGCAGGCCGCCGAGACGACCCGGCACCCGACAAGGCCGCGTCCGGTGCAGGGACGTCCGGGATCGACACGGTCGCGAGCCGCGTCGACCATGTCGTCGTCGCCGTGAACGACCTCGAGGCCGCGGTGCAGTCGATGGTCGGCCGGTTCGGCTTTCACGAGGTGCCGTTGGCCGGCCCGCGTACCGGCGTGCGAGCTGTCGCAGCAGGCGGCGTCTCATTTGTGCTCGTCGGCCGCGACGCCTCGGCTGCAGTCGCCCGGTATCTCGACCATCACGGCGGCGGTGTGCAGCACGTCGCCGTCGAGGTGCTCAACGCCGGATACGCCCGCCAGTGCCTCGACGACGTCGGCGCACCCCTGCTCACTGACGTCGTCGTCGACGCCGACGGGCACGAGCAGTTCTTCGCCGCGCACGATCCCGCCACGGGGCTTCAACTCGGCTTCATCTCGCGCACTGGGCATCGCGTGGGCATCGGAGCATCGAACGTCGTCGCGCTCTTCGAGTCGCTCGAGCCCTGATCCCCTACCGGCACTGGCAGCACAGCGGTTGCTACCATCCGCGAGCCGCCCGCGGCCCTCCATCATGCCTACTCTCCGCGCCCACCCCTTCCTGACGCTGCTGCCGTCGCTCGCACTGTGCCTCGCGAGCATCACGGCGTGCGACAACGGCGGCACTGCCGTCGTCAGCAGCAGCGACCCCAGCGACCTGCCGACGCTTCCAGCAGAACCGACGACGAGCCTCTCGGCGACGTCCTCCACCTCGGCAGGCGACGGCTCCCTCGACGTGCTCGACGGCGAGCCCTTCCCCGAGGCCCGATGTGCGGCTAACCGTGCTGCCGGTCCGATCGTGTACCTCTCCGGCTTCGACTTCGCTGCCACGGCATCGATCGTCGACGTGCTGGTCGCACAAGAACGCGGCTACTACGACGAACTCTGCCTCGACGTCGACATCCGCCCCAGCTTCTCGGTCGACAACTATCCGCTCGTGGCTGCCAACGAGGCGCAGTTCGCGTCGGCCGGGTCCTTCAGCGAGATGGTCGACTTCGCTGGAGCGAACGACGCCGGCTTCGTCGCGTTGGGCGTCGAGGGGCGTACAGGTATCGATGCACTGCTCGTGAAGAAAGGTGTTGCGTCGACGCTCGACGAGCTCGAGGGTGCCACGATCGGCGTGAAGGGTGCCGTCACGACATCAGTGCGCGCCATGCTCGCTGCCGCCGGGCTGTACGAGGGTGATGGCTACGAGACCGTGCTGCTCGACGGCTTCGATCCGCTCGCACATATCGCGGCACCGGGAATCGCCGGCTTTCCCGTCTACAAGAGCAACGAGCCCGCACGACTACGGGCAGCCGGCGTGGAGTTCGACATCTTCGACCCCTCCGACTACGGCATCCCGGGCTCGTTCGGCGTGCTGTACACGAACACGACCTTCCTCGCCGAGCACCCGACGGCAGCACAGGACTTCATGCGTGCCACGTTGAAGGGACTCCGGTACGCCGTCGACAACCCCGACGATGCGTCAGCGGTGGCCGTCGAGGCCATCAACTCCGGCGACAATGCCCTGTATCTCACTCCCGAGGGCGAAGCCGCTCGGTGGGCCGTCGACGCCGAACTCCTGACGGAGCGCGTCACCGACTCCGAGCCGCTCGGCCTGCCGATCCTCGGCCTCCTCACTGCCGAAGTCGAGGACTACGCCGCCGTCGGACTCTTCGGAGGCACCGCGCCCGACATCGCGTCGATGGTCGATGCGTCGGTCGTTGCCGGCGTCTACGACGGCGGCTCCCTCATCTGGCCCTCGGGGACCTGAGCGTCAGCGCGACTCGCGTGCGGCCAGCGCGGATCGGGCGTGGTCGATGTCGTACTTCAGCTGCCGACTGAGCGACTCGATACCGTCGAACTTCCGCTCGCTTCGGAGGAAGTCGGTGAACTGCACGCGGGCAGCCTCCCCGTACAGGTCGCCGGAGAAGTCGAGAAGGTGCGCCTCGAGCAGGGAGACCTCAGCGCGCTCATAGAACGTCGGACGACGGCCGAGATTCATCGCACATCCATGACGGGTGCCATCGGGTCGCACGTACCAGCCCGCATAGACCCCGTCGGCGGGCAGGCAGATCGATGCCGGCACTTCCACGTTGGCCGTCGGGAATCCGATGGTGCGACCGCGCTGGTCGCCCTGCACCACGGGGCCGCGCGCCTCGAATGGCCGACCGAGCATGGCGGACGCCAGCTCGACCTGGCCGCCCGCCAGGGCGCGACGGATCGCAGTCGAGCTGACCGGTTCGTCGGGTCCGTCGTCGCGCGGGAGCAGCGACATGGGCACGACCTCGAAGTCGGCCTCGCTGCCGAGCTCGCGCAGCGTGGCGACATTTCCGCGCCGCCCCCGCCCGAAGTGGAAGTCGTCGCCAACCACGATTGCCGATGCACGAAGGCAGTCGACGACGACTCGCCGTGCGAAGTCGACTGGATCCTCGCGTGACTGATCCTCGTCGAAGTGGACGACGAGCGTGGCATCGACTCCCGTCGCAGCCAGCAACTCGAGCTTCTGGTCGAGATCAGTGAGCAGTCGTGGCGCCGACTCGGGTCGCACTACCGAGGCCGGGTGGCGGTCGAAGGTGATGACCACGCTCCGTGCCCCCACACCGGCCGCGCGACGACGCACCTCGCCGATCACCGACTGGTGGCCTCGGTGCACGCCGTCATAGGCGCCGATGGTGACCACGCTGCGCTCGCCCGGCCACGGGCACGCTGTCTGGTCTCGGATCACGAGCACGTCGAAACGCTAGCCCTCGCAGGTCAGCCAGCCACTACCACGGACGGCTTCACAGTGCCCTCGCGGTGCGGCTCGTACATGGCCAGCAGATCGCCTGACTCGGCGAGCACGGCCCACGGACCCGGCCCGGAGAAGCTGCCGTCGACAATGCACACCACGCCGTCTCGGGGCAGCACGACTCCACGCCTGACAGCATCGGCGCCGCCAGCATCGACGACCACTCGGTCGTAGTCGCGGACAGCCTCCGCCATCGACATCAGCCCCGCCTGGTCCGGCGGCAGCGCATCGTCGACGGTGAACCCGCCGACGGCCACGCGGCGCAGCGACCGAAGGTGTGCACCACCTCCGCACAGGCGGCCGAGGTCGTCGGCCAGCGACCTGATGTACGTACCCTTCGAGCACTCCACTTCGACGCGCATCACCATCGGATCGCCAGTCGGTTCCACGTCGAACCGACGGACAGTCACCGGCCGAGGCTGCCGATCGATCTCGATGCCTTCACGAGCCATCTCATGCAGTCGGCGGCCACCCACCTTGAGCGCACTCACCATCGGCGGCACCTGCAGAATGTCGCCCACGAGGTGCTCGGCCACCGCAGCCCGCACTGCCCCGATCGAGAGGCCCGACATCTCGAACGTCGCCGTGACGACTCCGGACGAGTCGAGCGTCGAGGTGCTGGCGCCGAAGACGATCTCGCCGGTGTAGGTCTTGCCGAGGTCGGTGAGAAACCTCACCAGTCGGGTCGCCCGGCCGACGGCGACGAGCAGCACGCCGGTGGCGTCTGGGTCGAGTGTGCCGGCGTGGCCCACCTGTCGCTCACCGACACGGCGTCGGAGCATGCCGACGACATCGTGGCTCGTGACACCGGCCGGCTTGTCGACGACAGCCACGCCGTGGGTGGTCGGCGGGCGCCTCGCCATCAGCCGTCCGAGGGGTCGCCGTCGTCGTCGGACTCCGGCCGCGACGGCAGGGTGTCGGCCTTGTGGAGGATGCCCTCGATCCGCTCTGCGGCACGGATCACCTCGTCGGGGCGGAACGACAGGATCGGCGTCTTCTTGGCGCGCACCTGCTTGCCCACGGCGGACTGGAGACGGATGCGGTGCTCGCCGAGTGCTTCGAGGATCTCGGCGTCGCCTTCCTCTCCTGCGAGCGAGTCGTACCGCACGATGGCCCGGTTCATCTCGGGGTCGACCTCGATGTTGGTGATCGTGACGAGCGAGAGCCGCTCGTCGTCGATGCGAGTCAGCTCGTCGGCGATCACCTCGCGCAGCGATTGTCCGAGGCGCGCACTGCGCGGATATCGGTGCGGAGTCTGCGGACGGCGCTGCTTGCTCACGAGCAGCACCCTACCCATCGGTCAGTCGAAGCGCGGGCGAATGTCGAGCTTGCGCTTCAGCTCGATCATCGAGCTCGACAGCGCCAACGTCTCGACGGCATCCCACAGTCGAGTGGCCTCGACGCCACGCGGAATCGACCCGATCACTGGCCCGAAGAAGCTCGCTTCGTCGGGCCTGCCGGGACGGAACGTGATGATCGGCGTGCCGAGATCGCGGCCGGCGCGCTGCAAAGCGACCTCGGTGCTGGCGTAGATGGCGTCGTCATGCGAGTCGTCGTGGACGTGCTCGGCCGCCTCCGCGGGAAGGTCGGCCGATGCCAGCATCTCGCGCATGAAGCCAACGGGATCGCCGACGAGGTCGCGGCGGCCGTCGCGGTGGATGGCCTCGCCGAGCGCGGTGTAGAGCGCCCCGACGGCCTCGTTGCCGTGTGTGACCGAGATGGCATCGCACACGCGGTGCGCCTGCAGCCCGGCAAGGTGATACGCCCGGAACTCGTCGGTGTACCAGGGCGCGTCCTGTCGCTCGTTGAGCTTCTTCAGCGAGATGAACTTCCAGCCGACCTCGTACTCACGAAGCGACTGCACCTCGACGACCCAGCGCGACGTGATCCACGCAAATGGGCAGACGGGATCGAAGAAGAAGTCGAGATCGGCCATGTCTCGAACCTATCGCCGACTGCTCAGACGCGGGCGATCTCGCGCTCGTCGAACGTCTCGATGAGGTCGCCCGGCTTCAGGTCTTGGAAGTCGCTGAGTCCGATACCGCACTCGAAGCCCTCGCGCACCTCGCGGGCATCGTCCTTGAAGCGTCTGAGCGACTGGATCGACCCCTTCCAGATGATCGTGCCGTCACGGAGGAAGCGCACCTTGGAGCCGCGGGTGATGGTGCCACTGCGCACGTAGCAGCCGGCGATGGCCCCGATCCGCGGAACGCGGAACACCTCGCGCACCTCGGCCTCGCCAGTGACCACCTCTTCGAACTCCGGCGCCAACATGCCGACCATCGCCCGCTCGATGTCCTCGAGCAGCTTGTAGATGATCTCGTAGGTACGGATCTCGACGCCCTCGGCCTCGGCGAGGTCGCGAGCCTTGCGGTCGGGCCGGACATTGAAACCGATCAGCGTGGCGTTCGTCGTGGCGGCGAGGCTGATGTCGTTCTCGGTGATCGCACCGACAGCACGGTGGACGAAGGCAAGCTTCACGTCGTCGCGCTCGAGCCGGCGAAGGCTCTCGGTGACGGCTTCGAGCGAGCCCTGCACGTCGGCCTTGATGACGAGATTGAGCGTCGCCACCTCGCCGGCCTGGATCTGGCTGAAGATGTCCTCGAGCTTCACGCCACGCTGTACGCGGGCATCACCGCGCTGGTTCTTCAGCCGCAGCCGCTGCTCGCGTGCCTCGCCGACCGTGCGAGCAGTCTTCTCGTCGTCGCTCGACCGGAACTCGTCACCGGCGTGCGGCACGCTCTGCAGGCCGAGTACCTGCACCGGTGTGCTCGGCCCTGCGGTGCGGACCTGCTGGCCCTTGTCGTCGATCATCGCCCTGACCCGCCCCCAGGCCGCCCCGGCGACGATCGGGTCGCCGACCTTCAGCTCGCCCTTGTCGACGAGCACGGTTGCCACCGGACCCCGTCCCACGTCGAGGTTCGCCTCGAGCACCACGCCCTTTGCGCGGCCCGTCGGATTGGCGGTGAGCTCCTCGAGCTCGGAGACGACCAGCAGCTGATCGAGCATCTCGTCGACGCCGATCCCCTGGGCGGCTGCCATCTCGACGACGATCGTGTCGCCGCCCCACGACTCGGGCACAAGACCGTGCTCCGACAGCTGCGCGTACACGCGCTGCGGATCGGCATTCTCCTTGTCGATCTTGTTGAGCGCGACGACGATGGGCACCTCGGCGGCCTTGGCATGATTGATTGCCTCGATCGTCTGTGGCATCACGCCGTCGTCGGCGGCGACCATCAGCACGACGATGTCGGTGACCTGGGCGCCGCGGGCCCGCATCTTGGTGAACGCAGCGTGGCCAGGGGTGTCGAGGAAGGTGATCTTTCGACCGCCCTTCTCCACCTGATAGGCCCCGATGTGCTGGGTAATGCCGCCGGCTTCGCCGGCAACAACGTTGGCATCGCGGATCCGGTCGAGCAGCGTGGTCTTGCCGTGGTCGACGTGACCCATCACGGTGATCACCGGCGGACGGCCCTGCTGCAGCGTCTCATCGTCGTCATCGCTGTCGTCGAAGAGCGCCTGCAGCTCCATCTCTTCCTGCTGGCCCGCCTCGACGAGCAACAGGTCGGCGCCGACTTCGAGGGCGAAGAGCTCCATCTGCTCGTCGCTCAGCGTCATCGTCGCCGTGACCATCTCGCCGTTCTGGAGAAGGAAGCGGATGACATCGGCCGCCGTGCGGTTCAGCTTGGGCGCGAACTCCTGGGCGGAGACACCTCGCTCGACGATGATCGTGCCCTCCGGCACCGGAGCCGAGTTGGGCGTGTACGACGTGGCGTAGTTCGGCTGCAGCTCGTCGAAGTCGCGGCGGCGGCGGGCACGGCTCTTCTTGCGCGGCGCGCGTCGCTGACCGTTGGGCCGGCCGCCAGGACCACCCGTACCGGGGCCGCCAGGGCCACCGGGGCCGCCAGGTCGCGGGCCACCGAAGCCACCGCCAGGGCCGGGACGCGGACCGCCGAAGCCGCCACCGGGTCGCGGACCGCCGAAGCCGCCACCGGGACGTGGCCCACCGGGACCGCCCGGGCGCGGGCCACCAGGGCCACCGGGCCGAGGGCCACCGGGAGCGCCGGGGCGAGCCGTGTAGGTGCCGGGGCGCTGGCCGGCCGGACCGCCCGCCCGCGGGCCGCCGGGCGGCGGCGGGATCGGACGGCCGGTTCCCGACATCGGCCTGCCTGCGCCTGGCGGCGGCGGGATCGGCCGACCGGTCGCCGACATGGGCCGTGGCCCGGCCGGCGGGCGAGGCGACGCGCTCTCTGTGCGGGCGGCGGGAGCAGGGGCTGCCGGCGGACGCGCCGGTGGCGCAGTGGATGCCGGCACTGACGGCCCGGCAGGTGGCCGCGACGACGTGACGCGCGGCGCCGTTCCCGTGACAGGACGGCTCGAGATCTTCACCGCTGGCTCGCCAGCAGCCGCAGCCGGCGTATCGACCGGCTGGTCGACGGGCACGGCCGGCGGCGTCTCGACCACCATGACGACTTCGGGAGCAGGCTCGGGGGTTGTCTGCTCGGTGGAGGCTGCCTTCTTGACGGCCTTCTTCACCGGCTTCGGCGCCGGCCCGCTGCCATCGTCGGCATCGGTCGACGCAACGGACTTCTTGGCGGCCTTCTTCAC
>JBJOMQ010000037.1:0-15891 GCA_046052275.1 Actinomycetota bacterium
AGCACTTCGTGGATCCCGCTCCGAGCAGCGCGAAGAGTCGGTCAGCTTCCTCGCGCGCATCGACGATGAGGTGGATCGACGTGTTGTTGCCCACCCGCACCTGATGCCCGAGGGACTCCAGCATGTCGGTGGCCATCAGCACGTGGCCCGTCATGATCGGCAGCCGTGCGTGCATGATCTTGTTCAGGTCGGCATCGGACATCGACGGCGAATCGGGCCCGCTGCCGAAGCCGACATCGCCAAACCGAAGCACCGGTCCAGCGAGCTCTGTGCCGAACACCGATGCGTAGTGAGCGAATGCCTCCTCGGCATTGCCCTGGAAGTTCAGATACGTCGCAACTGCAGCCATTCGGCCACCCTACAGCTGGCCACGCACCACCATGTCAGACGAATCGTTAGAGCATCATCGACTGATGGCGATGCGCAAGGCGGGCGTCAGCACTCACACGGCAGCGCCGAGCAACGCGGGCATCCGCCGGCATAACGGGCCACGGCGTCGTCGAGGTCGACTCCCATCTGGTTGGCAAGCGTGGCGAGCCACGCCGCAACATCGCCGAACTCGTGCAGCTGCTCTTCGCGCGAGCCCTTGCGTACCGCCTGCGCAAGCTCGCCGATCTCCTCGGCCAGCCACGCGACAGTTGCCGCCGTGCCGCGAGCACGGTCTCGCTCGCCATAGGTGCGCTCGATCACGTCCTGCAGAGCCCGGAAGTCCACGGGAGCAGGATGCCAGACCGATGCCGCTCAGGCGAGCAGTTCGGCGATCTGGACGGCGTTGAGCGCTGCGCCCTTGCGCAGGTTGTCGTTGCTGAGGAACAGCACCAGACCGCGTCCGCCATCGACCGACACGTCCTGGCGGAGCCGGCCGACGTAGCTCGGGTCCTTGCCGGCGGCCTCCACCGGGGTCGGCACATCGAGCAGTTCGACTCCCGGCGCAGTTGCCAGAAGTTCCCGTGCCCGCTCGACGGAGATTGGCCGCTCGAACTCGGCATTGATGCTGAGCGAGTGACCGGTGTACACCGGCACCCGGACGCACGTGCCGCTCACCCGAAGCGTCGGGATACCGAGGATCTTGCGACTCTCGTTGCGCAGCTTCTGCTCCTCGTCGGTCTCGAACGATCCGTCATCGACGTACTTGCCCGCATACGGCAGCACATTGAACGCGATCGGCTTCGAGAACTTGGCCGGCGCCGGGAACGGCACGGCTTCACCGTCGTAGGCCAGCTTGCGAGCCTCGTCGACCACCTCGCGCGACTGCTTGTCGAGTTCGTCGACACCGGCGAGGCCGCCGCCGCTGACCGCCTGGTACGTGGCCGCGACAATGCGCACGAGACCGGCCTCGTCATGCAGCGGCTTCAGCACTGGCATCGCCGCCATCGTCGTGCAGTTCGGGTTGGCGATGATGCCCTTGCGGGCGTTACGCACCTCGCCGGGGTTCACCTCGCTGACGACCAGCGGCACATCGGGATCCATGCGCCACGCCGACGAGTTGTCGATCACCATCACGCCCGCAGCGGCAAACTTCGGTGCCAGCTCTCTCGACGACGTGGCACCCGCCGAGAACAGCGCCACGTCGAGACCACTGGGATCAGCGACCGCAGCGTCCTCGACGGTGACCTGGCCACCCCTCCACGGGAGCGTGCTGCCTGCACTCCGTGCCGAGGCGAAGAACCTGATCTCGTCAACCGGGAAGCGACGCTCCTCGAGGATCGCCCTCATCACGGCTCCGACCTGTCCTGTAGCCCCTACTACTCCGACGCGCATGCCGAAAGGCTAACGGCGGTGCTGTGGGGCTCACGCCCGGCGTGGACTGGAAAGTCCGTGCCGCCACGCCGCAGCCCTGGACGCATGATTCCGTGCAGCGCCGCAACGAGGATCAGCGAACTGTCGCGACAAGCCACCAATGACTCGGATGCACACCGTGGAAGGTGGCGTCGGTGGACGCCGGCAGGCCGAAGGCGCGCCGACGCGGCGAGCGCCACACCTGCACGTTCAGCAGGCGCGAGCCCACCACCGGCACCACATCGCCAGGTGACAGTCGGTTCGCCTGCCACCCGAGCCGAGCAGCGACACGCTGCCGGGCGATCACCGGACCGAGCCGTGGCAGTCGCCACAGGGCTCGCACCAGTGCTCCGGCGGGCCACAGCGCAAGGTCGGCGGGCACCCACGTACGGAAGTTCAGCACGACATGACCTCCGGGCTTCGCGACGCGCAGTGCCTCACGCGTCAGTGCCAGAGCATCGCCGCGGTGGCAGTGCTGGAAGGTGATGTAACTGAACACCACGTCGGCTGAGTTGTCGGGCAGCGACAGCGTGCGTCCGTCAGCAACATGACTGGTCTGCAGCCGATCGACGCGTCCGAACTTGGCCACGGTCTCTCGGCAGCGCTCGAGGAATGCTGCGTCGAGGTCGCAGGCGACGACCTTGGCGAACATCCGCGTCAGGCTGGCCGTCATGCGGCCGATACCGCTGCCGATCTCGACGATGCTCTGCGAGTTGAACTCGGTGCCGGGCGATTTCGGGGCAATGAGGCCGAACGCCTCAAAGTAAGCGAGCGTCTCGAGGTCGCCGGTGCGCACGAACTCGGCGAGCGACAGGTGATCGTTGCGGTTGTTGAACACCCAGCCGGTCTCGCGGACGACCTCGTCGGCCGACGACTCCAGTTCGGAGGTCTGACCTGCAGCCTTCCAGGGAACATGCTGGCGTCGTCGGCTCATTGGTGGACAGTGTGGCAGGCGGCGGACAACAGGAGACTCACTTCCGCTCGGGAAGTGGTGCCGAGTAGGCCTGGCCTGAGTCGAGGCCGAAGGCAGAGTGCAGCGCCCGCGACGCCTTCTCCAGATCGGCCACCGATGTCACCACGCTGATGCGAATGGTGGATGTGCTGATCATCTCGATGTTCACGCCAGCATCGGCCAGGACGCGGAACATCTTCGCAGCAATGCCTGGACTGGTCTTCATGCCGGCGCCGACGAGGCTGATCTTCGCGATGTTGGCATCGGTGTCGACCCCGGTTGCCTTGATATCGGTCGCAATGCGCTGGACGATCGACTCCGCGGTACCGAGATCGGCCTTGGGAACCGTGAAGCTGATGTCAGTCGTTCCCTCGTGCCCCGTGTTCTGCACGATCATGTCGACGTTGATGTTGGCCTGCGCCAGCGGTTCGAAGAGCGTGGCCGAGATGCCGGGCCGGTCGGGCACGGCGACAATCGTCACCTTCGCCTCGCTGATGTCCGTGACCACGCCGGAGATGATCGGGTCTTCCATGCTGCGCTCCTGTGAGGTGACCCACGTGCCGAGCTCCCAGGTGAAGCTCGAGCGCACGTGAAGAGGGACGTTGTGATTGCGGGCGAACTCGACGCTGCGGAGCGCCAGCACCTTGCTGCCGGCTCCTGCCATCTCGAGCATCTCGTCGAAGTTCACGTGGGCCAGCTTGCGTGCCTGCGGCACGATGCGCGGATCAGCGGTGAACACGCCTGTGACGTCGGTGTAGATCTCGCACGCATCTGCAGCCAGAGCGGCCGCAAGGGCAACAGCCGTGGTGTCGCTGCCACCCCGGCCGAGCGTGGTGATCTCGTGCGCGGTGCTGACGCCCTGGAACCCAGCGACGACGCACACCTTGCCGTCGCGCAGCGCATCGCGCACGCGGTCGCCCTTCACCTCGAGGATCTTGGCCTTGGTGTGCACCGTGTCGGTGATGATGCCCACCTGGCTGCCCGTGAAGCTGACCGCGTCGAGCCCAAGGTCGGCCAGGGCCATGCACAGCAGCGCCATGCTGATCCGCTCGCCGGTGGTGAGCAGCATGTCCATCTCGCGGCCGGGCTGCGTGTGGCTCACCTCGTTGGCGAGCTTGATGAGATTGTCGGTGGTCTTCCCCATCGCGCTCACGACGACTACGACGTCGTTGCCCGCTCGGCGCGTGAACGTGACGTGCTCGGCGACAGCACGCATGCGATCGGGGTCGGCAACCGAGGTGCCGCCGTACTTCTGGACGATCAGGGCCACGAGTGCCACAGGCTACTGAACCGACGGCGTGGCACCTGCTGTCGGCACGGTGCCCGCATGGCTGAGCCACACCCTCGGCATCTGTAACGTCGCACCGTGCTGCGACGGGCGTTGGGCGACGGATTTCCCGAGGATGTCGGACGCCACATCGCCCTGCTCACCCTTGCCCGAACTGCGGCCAACGGCTGCTTCCGCTTCGCTCCCCCGTTCCTTGCCACGATGGCCTCTGGCCTCGGGGTGTCACTCGACACCATTGGCATTGCCGTGGCGGTCAGCGAACTGTCGGGCCTGATGTCGCCGATCACCGGATCCGTCGCCGAGCGATTCCACCGCCGCACCGCGATGGCAACCGGACTCGCGTCGGTCGCCGTCGCAGCGGTCATCGCCGCATCAGCGCCGAATGTCGTCGTGCTGGCACTTGCGCTCGTGCTCCTCAACCAGAGCAAGGTGCTCTTCGACCTCGGACTCGGCGCCTGGGTGAGCGATCGCGTGCCCTACGAGCGACGCGGCCGCGTGATCGGCCTCACCGAGACATCGTGGGCCGGCGGCCTGCTGCTCGGTGTGTCGACGATGGGACTCGTCACCGCCGCCACGAACTGGCGCGTCGGGTATGCGGTCGGTGCCGTGGCAGTCGTGATCATGGCCTCGTTGGTGAGGGCACGGATCGAGGACGATCCAGAGGGCCACCAGCATGCTCGACGCACACGCGAGCGCGTTCGACTGCCGCGCATCGTTTTCATCGTCGCCGGCGGAACGCTGTGCCTGATGGCCGCCAGCCAGATGCTGTTCGTCACATTCGGATCGTGGCTGCGCGACGAGTTCAGCTTCTCCGACTCAGGTGTGGCAGCGCTCTCGTTCGGGCTCGGCTTCGGCGAGGTGCTGTCGGCACTGGCGTCGTCACGGCTGGCCGACAGGTGGCGCAAGGAGCGGGCTGGGGCTGCCGGTGCCGCCGTGATGGTGCCGGCTGCTCTGCTGCTCGCAGTCAATAGCGAGTCGATGCTCATCGGGATCCCACTGCTGATCCTCGCCATCGCCGCATTCGAGTTCGCCGTGGTCAGCATCATCCCGCTCGGCACGATGGTGGTGCCGGGAGCTCCGGCGCTGGGCATGAGCGTGATGTTGGCGTGCGGCACACTCGGCCGCGCCCTCGCCAGCATCCCCGCAACTCGCCTCTACGTCGACAGCGGCATCACGTGGCCGGCTGTGCTTTGCGCCGCGCTGTGCTTCGGCACCATGGCCAGCATGTGGCGGGTCGACCGCTGGCACCACCGCACCGTCGCCGACTGACAGCCATCGTCCGACCTGAGACGGGCGGACACTCAACGAGTTGCTCAGCGGTAGCCGTTGGTGATCGGCAGGCGACGGTCCTTGCCGAAGGCCCTCGGCGTCACCCGCACGCCTGGCGGGCACTGTCGCCGCTTGTACTCGGCAAGGTCGACGAGACGGCACACGCGCTGTACGTCGGCCAGCTCGAAGCCCATCGAGACGATCTCGGCGGGCGTGCGGTCGTCCTCGACGTACGCAGCGATGATGGGATCGAGCACCTCGTATGGCGGCAGGCTCTGGTCGTCGCGCTGGTCGGGCCGCAGCTCGGCGGACGGCGGCTTGGTGAGCACGCTGTCGCTGACGACCTGGCGTCCGTGGCGTTGGTTCACATAGCGGCACAGGTCGTAGACGCGCGTCTTCAGCACGTCCTTGATCACGGCAAAGCCGCCTGCCGAATCGCCATAGAGAGTGAAGTATCCGACGGCCACCTCGCTCTTGTTGCCGGTGGTGAGCACCAGCCATCCGAACTTGTTGCTGAGCGCCATCAGCGTGACGCCGCGAATGCGGCTCTGCAGATTCTCCTCGGTGAGGTCGGCCGGCCGATCGCCGAACGACGGGCCCAGCATGTCGGTGAGCGCAGCGAATGCAGGCTCGATGGGGATCGAACGGCAGTCGATGCCGAGCGCGGCAGCAAGGTGCTCGGCATCGGTGCGCGAGCCATCGCTGCTGTAGCGCGACGGCATGCTGACACCGTGCACTCGCTCGGGGCCAAGGGCATCGACGGCGACACACGCCACCAGCGTGCTGTCGATGCCACCCGACAGCCCGATGACGACGTCGGAGAATCCATTGCGCGTGACGTAATCGCGTGTGCCGAGAACCAGCGCCTCGTACAGCTCGGCATCGGGGTCGAGCACCGGCTCGATGTGCGGCGGAGGCAGCGACGGACCATCGGCGCGCGGGGCGTCGGACACGTGCACGAGCGACATCGGTACCGATGCCCGGCGACCGCGTGGATCGAGCAGCCGCTGCCGGTAGACCGGCTCGACCTCGAGGTCGACGACAGCGAAGTCCTCGGCAAACTGCGGGGCCCGCGCCACCAGCGTGCCATCGGCATCGAACACCATGCTGCCGCCGTCGAAGACCAGTTCGTCCTGGCCGCACGACTGGTTGACGTAGACAAGAGCACACTGCGCATCGGCAGCGCGCGTAGCCAGCATCCGCTCGCGTACAGAGAGCTTGCCCATGTGGAATGGCGATCCGTTGATGTTGATGTTCACCTCGGCACCCGCCGCCGCCTGCTCGGCGATCGGACCAGTGGGACTCCAGACGTCCTCGCAGATGCTGATGCCAACCTTCACGCCACCGATGACATACAGCTCGTATGGGTCGGAGTCGGCTCCGGGCGTGAAGTAGCGGGCCTCGTCGAAGACCGCGTAGTTCGGCAGCAGCCGCTTGCGGTAGGTACCGATCACGCGCCCCCCGGCGCAGACCGCGGCGGCGTTGTAGAGGTCGCGGTCGGCCGCGACATAGCCGACGACCGCGACACAGCGGCCCGTTGCCGCCGCGACCCCGTCGAGGGCGGCCAGGTTGTCGGCAACGAAGCCGGGGCGAAGCACGAGGTCCTCCGGCGGGTAGCCGGTGACCGCCAGCTCGGGAAAGGCGACGATGTCGCAGCCAGCGGCTTCGGCCCGCTCGTAGGCCGCCCGCAGTGCCGCCGAATTTCCGGCGATATCGCCCACACGCGGCCTCATCTGGGCCAGGGCGATGCGCAGCCGGGTCACGCCGTCAGGCTAATGCCCGGTTCCCGGCTCCGGCCCGGGCACGGGAGCCGCACCACTGGTGCGTCCGGTTCACACGCCGTTCACATTCGGGCAACGGCAGCGAAACGGCGGTGAGTCAGGATGCGACGTCCGCATTCCACGACGACAGAAGGAACCCCAGCCCGTGGCCTATCAAGCCGAGTACATCTGGATCGACGGCACTCAGCCGACCGCCCTGCTCCGATCGAAGACCAAGATCCTCGCCGACGGCGCGACGCCGCCGGTGTGGGGCTTCGACGGCTCATCCACCAACCAGGCGCCCGGCGACAAGAGCGACTGCATGCTCAAGCCGGTCTTCACCTGCCCCGATCCGATCCGCGGCCGCGACAACATCCTGGTGCTGTGCGAGGTCGACAACGCACGCGACGGCAAGCCGCATCCCACCAACACCCGCGCTGCCTGCGCCAAGTCGGCGAAGAAGTTCGCAAAGCACGAGATGATCTTCGGCATCGAGCAGGAGTACACCCTGCTGAAGCCCGACGGCACCCCGCTCGGTTTCCCCGACGGAGGATTCCCCGGACCGCAGGGCCCCTACTACTGCGGCGTCGGCACCGGCCGCGTCGTGGCCCGCGAGCTGATCGAAGAGCACACGCAGGCGTGCATCGACGCCGGACTGCTGATCGAGGGCACCAACGCCGAGGTGATGCCTGGCCAGTGGGAGTACCAGATCGGAGCCGCCGATGCGCTCACCGTGAGCGACCACCTCATCGTCGCCCGCTGGCTGCTGCACCGCATTGCCGAGGACTTCAACATCGTCGTGTCGCTCGCTGCCAAGCCGCAGAAGGGCGACTGGAACGGTGCCGGAGCGCACACCAACTTCTCGACGAAGGCGATGCGCCAGGACACCAACATGAAGGCCATCAAGGCGGCATGCGATGCCCTCAGCAAGAAGGTGATGCTGCACGTGTCGAACTACGGCGACGACATCGAGAGCCGCCTCACCGGCGCCCACGAGACTGCTCCGTACGACAAGTTCAGCTTCGGCGTGTCGAACCGCGGTGCGAGCATCCGCATCCCGTGGCAGGTCGAGCTCGCCGGCCGCGGCTACGCCGAGGACCGCCGCCCGAACGCGAACATGGACCCCTACGTCGTGACGAGGCTCCTCATCGAGACCGTCTGCGGGGCAGCCGAGCGCTGAGCCCGGTGCCGTCCCAGCGACGGCCGCCAGACCTGCGAGTCCAGCGCGAGCCGGGGACCGGGCAACCGGTCCCCGGCTCCCGTTTTCGCCACCGCCCCTGCGCTGGCACACTTGACCATCCTCCCGGCCGCCGAGCCAGCCGGATCCACGGGAGACCAGCACCCACCGAGGAGCGCCATGCTCGACCAACAACGCGACTACGTGCTGCGCACCGTCGAAGAACGCGGCGTGCGCCTCGTCCGACTGTGGTTCACCGACGTGCTGGGCAGCCTGAAGAGCTTCGCCATCAGTCCTGCCGAACTTGAAAACGCCCTCGACGACGGCATGACCTTCGACGGCTCGTCGATCGACGGCTTCAGCCGAATCCAGGAGGCCGACGTCCTCGCCGTGCCCGACGCCAACACCTTCGAGGTGCTGCCCTGGAGCGACCCGAAGGCCGTCGAGGCGAGGGTGTTCTGCGACATCCACAATCTCGACGGCACCCCGTTCGAGGGTGATCCCCGCCAGGTGCTGCGCCGCAATCTGCAACGCGCACGCGAGCGCGGCTTCACGATGATGGTGGCGCCCGACGTCGAGTTCTTCTACTTCGCGCCGCCCGAGCGAGGCCAGGGGCCGGTGCCACTCGATGAGGGCAGTTTCTTCGACCTCACCACCACCGATGTGTCCGGCTCACTGCGCAAGGAGACCATCCGCACGCTCGAGACGCTGGGCATCCCCGTCGAGTACTCGTTCCACGAGGACTCTCCGAGCCAGCACGAGATCGATCTCCGCCACACCGACGCGCTCACGATGGCCGACAGTTTCATGACGTTCCGCCTCGTCGTGAAAGAGGTTGCCGCCAAGCAGGGCGTGCATGCCACCTTCATGCCCAAGCCGCTCGAAGGCGTGCAAGGCAGCGGCATGCACCTGCACCTCAGCCTCTTCGCCGGCGACGACAACGCCTTCTACGACAGCGCCGATCCGTACAACCTGTCGGCGGCTGCCAAGTCGTTCATCGCCGGTCTGCTGCGCCACGCTGCCGAGATCACGGCCATCACCAACCAGACGGTCAACAGCTACAAGCGGCTCGTGCCGGGCTTCGAGGCGCCCGTGCACGTGTCGTGGGCGCGCAACAACCGCAGCGGGCTCATCCGCGTGCCGGTGCCAAAGCGCGGCAATCCCAGCGCCACCCGCATCGAGTACCGCTCACCCGATCCGGCCTGCAACCCGTACCTCGCCTTCAGCGTGCTGCTGGCCGCCGGCATGCGCGGCATCGAGGAGGGGTACGAACTGCCCGCCGAGGCCGACTCGAACCTGTTCGAGATGGATGATGCAGCCCTGGTGAAGCTCGGCATCGACACGCTGCCGCAGTCGCTCTCCGATTCGCTGCGGATGATGGAGCAGAGCGACCTCGTACGCGAAGCCCTGGGCGAGCACATCTTCGAGTGGTTCCTCCGCAACAAGCGCAGCGAATGGCGCTCGTACAAGACTCACGTCAGCCAGTTTGAGCTCGATCGGTACCTGCGGGCACTCTGATGGACCTCGTCGTCGCCTACCCCGAGTCGGTGACACCCGAACTGGCGCGCACGCTCGACCTCTCGGGGATTGCGTGGAAGGCCGTGGGTTCGGTCGACGACATGACCCGCCACGAGCCGGCCGACGGGTGGGCGGCGGCAGTGATCGCATGTGACGCCGACCCCGACGGAGCATGGACAATGTGCAGGGCACTGCGCCGCCGCGAGTCGGGCCACACCCCGGTTCTCGTCCTCGTCACGGGTGCCCAGGTGCCCGACCTCGCCACACGCCACGACCTCTTCGACGACTTCTGCCTCACGCCGTTCCACCCCACCGAGGTCGAGGCCCGGCTGCGCCACCTGATGCGCCGCGCCGGCGCCGCCGACTCGGGCGAGCGTGTCGAGCACAGCGGACTGCTGCTCAACCTCGAGACGTACCAGGCGAGCATCGACGGCCGCCCGCTCGACCTCACCTACATGGAGTACGAGCTGCTGAAGTACCTCGCCCAGAACCCTGGCCGCGTCTTCACTCGCGAGATGCTGCTGAGCCGGGTGTGGGGATACGAGTACTACGGCGGAGCAAGGACCGTCGACGTGCACGTGCGGCGGCTGCGCGCCAAGCTCGGCGAGGAGCACGCCAACCTCATCCAGACGGTGCGCAGCGTCGGCTACCGCTTCGGCCTCGCCAAGTGGGCCTGACGCCCAGCCCTCAGAACCAGCCCTTCCGGCCCGCCACGTAGGTGCGGTAGAACTCGGCGTCTGACTTGGTGAGATAGATGATTCCCTCGACCAGGCCGATCACGCCGAACACCACGGCGCCGACACCGCACGTCAGCAGCGAGACGAGCAGCATGATCAGCCCCTCCTTGGTGTAGCCGAGCACGAACTTGTGGATGCCGAGTGCCCCCAGCAGGATGCCGCAGATCCCGGCTCCGACCTTCTTGCCGCTCACGTCGAAGGGCGGAGCGCCATAGGCGCCGCCCATCGGGGAGCCATAGGGCGGCACCCCGCCCATCCCTGCCGGCGGCGGGGGCGGGGGCACAGAGCCCGCTGTTGCCGGCGCTGGTTCGCCGCACGACGGGCAGTTGGCTGCCCCTCCGATGGGGGTGCCGCATCGACCGCAGTACATGGTGCCTCCTCGTCGAGAGCCGGCGACGTCCGGCCCGTCAGCCACAGCCTGCCACGCGCGTCGGCAGCCGCTGTGCGCCCTCAGCCAGCGGTGGGGCCGTGGCCGAGCGCTTCCTCGAGGTGGCGCATCGACGCCTCAGGCAGGGTGGTGTGCACGAGTCGGGCGAATGGGAACCGAGTCAGTTCGCCGGCGAGCGCACCGACATCGAGATCTTCCAGCAGCAGCACCACGGTGGTGGTACCCGGCTGCACCGACTCGCGGAACCATGTCACCCACTCGTCGGGCACACCGAGATCCATCACCTTTGCCGTGACTGCCCCGACACCCGCACCAACCGCTCCGCCCACGAGCCAGCCGACCGGTCCGCCGAGCACCAGTCCGAGCAGGCCGGTCCACATGGCGCTCGACAGCGCCGTCTGGCCCGGCTGCGGGTCCATCGTCTCACGCACGTTCGTTCGGCCCTCGGCGTCCTTGCCGACGATGACGGCATCGCGCACCTTCAGCTTGCCGTTCACGCCCAGCCGAGTGGCCGCAGTGAGGAACTCCTGGGCGCGCAGCGGATCGGGAAGCGACACCCCCACCAGATACTGATCGGGGCGGGATGGATCGAGATCGGACACGCCGGCACGGTACCGCGCCCACTGCTGCCAGCGCTCAGCGAGCGGGCCGATGCGGCCGCCAACGAACCCACGCTCTCGGGTCGGTCGGCACTCGCCCACCGGGCGGGCCGGGCATCACGAGAGGGCCCGCAGGCCGGCTACGAGTGTGTAGGCGCCAAAGCCGAGGAACGCCACGCCGGCGATTCGCTGCACCAGCGCAAGGCGCACATGGGCGACGATCCACGACCCAGCCGTGACCGCGATAGCGGCAACCGATGCCAGCGCACACCACGCGCCCAACGCCACCGACACCGGAGCCTCGTACTGCGTGGCGATGCTGGCGGTAGCGAGCTGGGTGAGGTCGCCGAATTCGGCAATGCCCACCACCGACGCCGCGGTGAGGGCCGCCTTCGCGAACGACTGGCCGTCGACCGAGTCCGGCGACTCGTCATCATCGTCGCCACCGCCCCGCAGCAGCACGACACCGCCGATGAGGAACAGTGCCGCCACAGCGAACTTCACCGGCGCTTCCGGCAGCGAGCGCAGCAGCGAGCCGATCGAAACAGCAAGCACGACATGCAGCACGAAGGCACCGGACACTCCGACCCACACGGCCAGCGGCCGGCGGGTCCGCGTGGTGAGCACCAGCGACGCCACCATGGTCTTGTCGGGCAGTTCGGCGAGGAAGACGGCGCCGAACGCCACGAGGAACCCCTGCAGGCTCATCGAGTTCCTAGACGCCGACGACCGAGCTCATGGCGTTGCGATCCGCTGGATGCGCGCCGCATGCCGGCGATGAGTGGCCAGAACCTCATCGAGATCACGGTGCACCACGCAGCCATCGCGCACGACGAATCGACCGTGCACGATGGTGTGCCACGCTGATGCCGGCCCGCAGCGCAGCCACGCCTCCACCGGATCGGCAATCGCACCGGCGAACAGCGGGCCGTCGAGTCGCCACACCGCCAGGTCGGCAACCGCACCCACCGCAATCACCCCGATCTCGCCCTCGCGTCCGAGACAGCCCGCTCCCCCGAGCGTTGCCATCTCGAGCGCCGTCCGTGCAGTGCACGCATCGGCGCCGAAGCGCAGTTTCGCGACGAGCATCGCCTGACGTGCTTCCATCCACACTGAGGCGGCATCGGCCGACGACGAGCCATCGACGCCAAGCCCGACCTTCACGCCGTAGCGCCGCATCGGAATGGTTGGAGCGATGCCGGAGGCAAGGATCAGGTTGCTGTTCGGGCAGTGCGCCACGCCAACGCCGGCGGCACCCAGTCGCCGCTGCTCGGCATCGTCGGGCATCACACAGTGCGCCACCCACGTGCGGCTCGAGCACCAGCCGGTGCGCTCGAGGTACTCCATCGGGCGGCACCCGAAGCGGGCCAGCGAGAAGTTGTCGTCCTCGCTGTTCTCGGCGAAGTGGGTGTGCAGCCGGACGTCGAGGCGCTCTGCCAGTTCGGCACTGCGCACCATCAGCTCCTCGGTGACGCTGAACGGACTGCACGGAGCGAGGGCGATACGAACCATGGCCCCGTGCGAGCGGTCGTGATGACGGCGCACGGCCTCCTCGCTGGCGGCGAGAATCGAGTCATCGTCGCTGACGACGTCGTCGGGCGGCAGGCCACCGTCCTTCTCGCTGAGGCTCATCGAGCCACGCGTCGGGTGGAACCGCATGCCGAGCTCGCGGGCTGCTGCGATCTCTGCCGAGAGCAGGTCACCGGCGCCGCGAGGGTGCAGGTAGAGATGGTCGGTGCTGGTGGTGCACCCGCCCAGTGCCAGCTCGGCGAGTCCGACGAATGCACTGGCGTACACAGACTCCTCGTCGATGCCGCGCCACAGCGGATACAGCGACTGCAGCCACCCGAATAGCGGCTTGTCGGTCATCCCCGGCCAGGCCCTGGTGAGGTTCTGGTAGATGTGGTGATGGGTGTTCACCAGCCCGGGCGTCACCAGACAGTCGGCGGCGTCCACCACCTCGGTGCCGGTGCCGACTGGGGGCAGAGGATCACGGCTCGATCCCACCGCCTCGATCAGGCCGTCCCGCACCGCCACCCAGCCGCCATCGAGTTCGCGGCGCTCGGAATCGACGGTGGCCACGAGCCGGGCGTTGCGCACCAGCAGATCGGTCATGCGATGTCTCCGGCAAGCGTGTCGATGATGAGTCGGATGTCGTCGAGGGTGGTGCGAGGATTCACGACGCAGATTCGCAGCACGGTCTCGCCGTCCCACGTCGTGGGCACCACGAAGGCGCTGCCGTCGGCAAGCATGCGGTCGCTCCAGCGGTGGTAGTCCGACGGCGACCAGCCCCGGCGGCGGAACAGCACGACACTCAGTTCGGGCTCCATGATGAGCTCGAGGTGGGGTGCAGCGGCAATGGCATCGGCACCCTCCCATGCGACGCGCAGGGTCTGTTCAACCGCATCTCGATATGCATCGGTGCCGTGCGTGGCGAGGCTGAACCAGAACGGCAGGCCGCGTGCCCGCCGGGTGAGGTGGTGCGCGTAGTCGCTGGGGTTCCAGCCGGCATGGCCACCCTCATCCTCGTGCAGCACCTCGAGGTACTCGGCGTGCTGTGTGTGCGCCCGACGCGCCGCCGAAGGATCACGGTAGACGAGTGCGCAGCAGTCGTACGGCGCGAACAGCCACTTGTGCGGGTCGAGGATGAAGCTGTCGGCGCGTTCGACGCCGGCGTACCGATGGCGGATACTGGGCGCTGCGAGGCCGGCACCGCCATACGCGCCGTCGACGTGGAACCACGTACCCAACTCCGCCGCTGCATCTGCGGCGGCACCGAGTGGGTCGATGACACCGGCGTTCGTCGTCCCCGACGTCGCCACCAGTGCAGCAACACGCTGGCGATCCGCGTCGTCGAGTCCTGCGATTAAGTCGTGCAGCGCTGCGCCGTCGAGCCTGCCCTGATGGTCGGCGGCTGCGACCATCACGTCGGCATCGATGGCACGCGCCGCAGCACCCACGCTGCTATGGGCTCCCTTCGAGACGATGACGAGAGGGCGGGTCCGGTCGAGGCTGCCAGCGGCTCGCTCGCGCCACCTCGTTCGAGCGGCAATGAGCGCACTGAGATTGCCAGCAGTTCCCCCGGTGACGAACGCGCCGCCCGCCTCGGCCGGCATCCCAGCGAGGTCGGCGACGTAGCGCAGCGCCTCGTTCTCGGCGAAGACGGCGCCCGCTCCTTCAAGCCACGAGCCGGCATAGATCGAGCTGGCACCGACGACGAGGTCGAAGAGGATGCTGGCTTCCGTAGGGGCGGTGGGCACGAACGACAGGAAGCGCGGATGGTCGCTCGAGATCGTCGCCGGCGCCAGCACGTCGCCGAAGACGCGCAGTGCCTCGAGCCCACCGATGCCAGATGGCGTGATGGTGTGCCCGGCCATGGCACGCAACTCGGCCTCGGTGCGCGGCGCATCGAGTGGCGGCGGGTCGAGGCGGATCCGGTCGACCGCATAGCGGATGATCGCCTGCGTGAGGACCTCGGTGGAGATGTCCTGCGAGTGCATGTCGCGAGCGCTCATTGCACCCCTCCGCAGTGAGGCCGACCTGATCGGCCGGTCAGTAGTTGACGTCGACCAGTTCGCTGCCGGCGTGCCGATCCTCGGCATCGCGGTGCAGCGCCCACCCGAGCAGCGCAGCGATGACAGTGGTACCCATCAGCGCGACGGCAGGGAACAGCAGCAGGGCAACGACGATGGCGATGGCACCAGGCACAAGGTGATCCTAGTCAGAGCGGCTTGTAGGCCCATGCCTCGATCTCGACCGCACCGCCGAAGGGCAGAGCGGCCACGCCGATCGTGCTCCGGGCAGGGCGGTGGTCGCCGAAACCCGTCACATATGCGGCGTTGAAATCGGCGAACGTGCCCATATCGGTGAGGAAGCACAGCGTCTTGGCGACGTCGCCGAGGCCTGCCCCCATCGTGGCCAGCTGTGCCGCCAGGTTCTCGACGGCGCGGGCCGTCTGCGCTGGCACACCACCCTCGACCAACGCTCCGTCGCGGATGCCGAGCTGGCCGCTGACGATGATCCAGTCGCCGGCTCGGACGACAGGTGTGTAGGGACCCACGGGAGTGCTCATGACCGCATGGTAGGCCACCGTGGCGGCATGCCGACATGCCGCCACGCCGCCAGCATGCCGCCACGCTGCCAGCGCCACCGCAGCGAACACCGCGTCGGATGCATTCACCGGAGCGCCGCTGTCGTCATCGACCACCAACTCCACCCTCGGCATGTCGATGGCACGCAGCACGCCGAAGCTTCGGATGGTGAGATCGAGCGGCTCGCCGTCGTCGTCGACTCGAACGGCCTCACTGCGGACCCACCCGAGGGCCATGTGTGCGGAGCCGATGCAGTATGAGCGCAGCACCGTGAGATCGAGCACGTCACCGCATCGCACGGCGATGCGCACGACGCCGTCGAGCATGTCGGCG